>NZ_JBSVVZ010000014.1:0-97272 GCF_054071875.1 Pseudomonas sp. SDO524_S393
GCGTAGTGTCAGTCGACGGATTCATCAACTGATCCAGCGCATTCGCGAGCAAGCCCGCTCCCACATAAGCTTCTTTCGCTGAAATTATGCGGCATCTCTGATTTTGTGCAACGAAGCCGCCACCCACTTGCCAAACGCATCCACCGGTCCCTGCAGGTTGCCCAGGAAATGCGGGTAGATCAGCCACAGATCCATCACCGGCTTGAAGTCCTTGAGCGGCATTGCCGCCAACTGCTCGCGGTGGGCGCTGCGCTCCAGTAACGGGCGGGGTACCAGGCCCAGGCCCAGGCCGTCGGCGACCAGCCCCAGTTGCAGCTCGGTGCCGAAGGTTTCCAGGTTGACCTGCAAGGCCAGGCCCTGGTCCGACAAGGTGCGCTGCAAACCGGCACGGAAGCCGCAGCCATCCGGGTTGAGGATCCAGCCGTTCTGGTACACGTCCGCCAGCTTGCACGGTTTCTTCGGCAGTTGTGCCTTGGCACACACCACCACCAGTTCCATCTTGCCGATGGACTCGCCGATGATGTTGTCGGGGAAGATCTTGCCCGCCGGGAACAACGCCGCCGCCGCGTCCAGCTCGCCGCGCTCGATCTTGCCCACCAACTGGCTGCCCCAGCCGGTGGCGACCTGGGCGCGCAGGTCCGGGTATTCGGTGCGCAGGTGTTTGAGCGCATCCAGCAGCACCACGTCGCCGATGGTCTGCGGCACCCCCAGGCGCAGCAGGCCGGTGGGCGGCGCGTCGGTGGCCACCAACTCGCGCAGGGCGTCCATCTCGCGCAGGATCAGCCGGCATTGTTCATACACCCGCGTGCCGATCAGCGTAGGCTTGAGGGGCTTGGTGTTGCGGTCGAACAGTTCCACCCCCAGCGCCTGCTCGAAGTTCTGCACGCGACGGGTAATCGCCGGCTGGGTCAATTGCAACGACTCGGCGGCATGGCTGATGGACTGGCAACGAATCACTTCGACAAAGGCATCGATATCGTCAATTTTCATTTGGACCGCACATAGAGAACCGTCATTAAGATGTGTGCGAAGCATAGTTGTCCGGACACGCTCTGGATAGTCCGTGCTGCTATCGATAACGTCTAACGCTATTCAGACCAGTTCTAAATTACCTTCTGCTATAAGCTAATCATTAAAAAATAGCATATTAACTATAAACATTATGCTTAGATAAGCCCATCACCACCGAACACCCACGATGGAATTGTCATGACCCAGGCCCGACACCCCGAGAGACTCAGAGCCTTCATAGGCGCCCTGGCGGAATTGATCGACGGCAATCCTCGCGAAGGCGACCTGTTGCACCGTGGCGGCAAGCTGCTGGCGCAACTGGTCAGCCATGACGACTGGCTCCCCGACGAATTCGCCCAACCCGATCCCGAGCGCTACCAGCAGTTTTTGCTGCACGCCGATTCGCGCCAGCGTTTCAGCATCGTCAGCTTTGTGTGGGGGCCGGGGCAAAGCACACCGATCCATGACCATCGGGTCTGGGGCCTGATCGGCATGCTGCGTGGCGCGGAATTTTCCCAGGGTTTCGAACGCGCGCCTGACGGCCGCCTGGTGGCCGAAGGCAAGCCCATTCAACTGGTGCCGGGCCAGGTCGAGGCGGTGTCGCCCAAGGTCGGGGACATCCACCAGGTCAGCAATGCCCACAGCGACCAGGTGTCCATCAGCATTCATGTTTACGGCGCCAATATCGGTGCGGTGCGCCGCGCGGTGTACCAACCCGACGGCAGCGAGAAACTGTTTATCTCCGGTTATTCCAACGCCTTCCTCCCGAACATCTGGGATTTGTCCAAAGAAAAGAGCCCTGCCCTATGAGCACCGTATCGCACCGCAGCTTCGCCCAGATTCGCCAGGCCCTCTTGGACCGTGAAGAAGTCGCCCTGGTCGACGTGCGCGAGGAAGCGCCGTTTGCCGAGTCTCACCCCTTGTTCGCCGCGAACATCCCGCTGTCCAAGCTGGAACTGGAGGTGTATTCGCGGATTCCGCGCCGAGACACGCGCATCACCGTCTATGACAACGGCGAAGGGTTGGCCGTCCGCGCCGCAGAGCGCCTGCTGCATCTGGGTTACAGCAATGTGGCGCTGCTCGAAGGCGGGCTGGAAGGCTGGCGCCAGGCCGGTGGCGAGTTGTTCATCGACGTCAACGTACCGAGCAAAGCCTTTGGCGAACTGGTCGAAAGCGAACGCCACACCCCGTCCCTGGCCGCCGAAGAAGTACAGGCGCTGCTCGACAGCCAGGCCGACGTGGTGGTACTCGACGCGCGCCGCTTCGATGAGTACCAGACCATGAGCATTCCCACCGGCATCAGCGTGCCCGGGGCCGAGTTGGTATTGCGCGCCCGTGAACTGGCGCCGGACCCGTCCACCCGCATCATCGTCAACTGTGCCGGACGCACCCGCAGCATCATCGGCACTCAGTCGCTGATCAATGCCGGCGTGGCCAACCCGGTGTCGGCACTGCGCAACGGCACCATCGGCTGGACCCTGGCCGGGCAGAAGCTCGCCCATGGCCAGTCGCGCCGCTTCGCACCCACCTCCGAAGAACATCGCCAGGTCGCCGCCGTGGACGCGCGCCGTGTCGCCGACAAGGCCCGCGTCGGTCGCGCCACCCTCGCCGACCTGCAACGCTGGCAGCAGGACACGACGCGCACCACCTACCTGTTCGATGTGCGCACTCCGGAAGAATTCGAAGCCGGCCACCTGCCGGGCGCCCGCTCCACCCCCGGCGGCCAATTGGTGCAAGAGACCGATCACGTCGCCAGCGTGCGCGGTGCACGCCTGGTACTGGCGGATGACGACGGTGTGCGCGCGAATATGTCTGCCTCGTGGCTCGCGCAACTGGGCTGGGAGGTGCATGTGCTGGACGATCTGCAACCGGCGCATTTCAGTGAGCCCGGTGCGTGGATCGCCCCGGTACCCGCCCCGCAACAGGCCGAACTGATCAGCCCCCACACCCTGGCCGACTGGCTGAAGCACGGTGACACGGCGGTGCTGGATTTCACCCCGAGCGTGAATTACGTCAAACGCCATATCCCCGGTGCTTTCTGGGCGCTGCGCGCGCAACTGCCCGAGGCCCTGGCCAAGGTACCGCCGGCCGAGCGTTATGTGCTCACGTGCGGCAGCAGCCAATTGGCGCGGCTGGCGGTGGCCGAAGTCGAAGCCCTGACCGGCAAGCCGGTGTTCCTGCTGCAAGGCGGCACCACCCACTGGATCGCCGAACAGTTGCCGCTGGAAGAAGGCGAGACGAACCTGGCCTCGCCGCGCATCGACCGCTACCGCCGCCCCTACGAAGGTACCGATAACCCGAAGGAAGCCATGCAGGCTTACCTCGACTGGGAGTTCGGCCTGGTGGCCCAACTGGGCCGCGACGGCACCCACGGTTTCTACGTGATCTGACCCACCCCGACACCTGCACCCACCGAGGGTGCAGGCCCCACATTCGACCCCTCTCCAGGCGGAGGCTGAACCCACAACGAGAGGACACCCGCATGACCTTGCACATCACTCGCCTGGAACCCACCCTCGGCGCCGAAATCGCCGGTATCGACCTGCGCCGGCCACTGTCCCCCGCCTTGCGCGATGAACTGCGCCAATTACTGCTCAAGCACAAGGTGCTGTTCTTTCGCGACCAGGCCATCGACACCGAACAGCAGATCGCCTTCGCCAAGCAATTCGGCGAGCTGTACGTTCACCCCACCACCCAGCAAAACGATCCGACGCGCCCCCACGCGCACCTGATCGAGGCCCAGGACGAACGCAAACTCTACGGTCCGCGCATCAGCGGGCGCTGGCACACCGACACCAGCTGGCTGCTGCAACCAACCCTCGGCGCGGTACTGCGCGCCGTGGACTTGCCCGACGTCGGCGGCGACACGCTGTGGGCCGACACCGGCGCGGTGTACCGGGCGCTGCCGGACGAGCTGCGCGAAGAAATCGACAACCTCTATGTGGTGCACGACTTCAAGAAGTCCCTGGACAAGGTTGGCTACGACTATCCGATCCTCGCCCACCCACTGGTGCGCACGCACCCGGAGACCGGCGAAGACGGCCTGTTCATCAATTTCTCGCAAAACCCGTCAGTGATCGGCTGGACCCCGCAACAAAGCAAGCAACTGATCGACCGCCTGTTGCAGGAGTTCAACAAGCCGGAACACCATGTGCGCTTCAAATGGCGCCCAGGCTCGGTGGCCTTCTGGGACAACCGCTCCACCCTGCACTACCCGGTCTACAACTACGGCGACTACCCCCGCCGCATGGAACGGGTGCTGATTGCCTACGACGACATTCCCCATCGGGTCAGAGCGGCCAGCGCGGCCTGATCGCACTCCGTAAAACCTGCACAGATCCCATGTGGGAGCGGGCTTGCTCGCGAATGCGTTGATTCAGCCGGCTCATCCATGGCTGACGCACCGTAATCGCGAGCAAGCCCGCTTCCACAGGAGATTTGCGGTGTTCTCTCGTCTTTTGGAATCAACCCCATGCCTCCATCCCGTAGTCAATACAGCGCGGTAGCCTTGAGTCTGCTCGCGCTGCACCTGCCCGCCCACGCCGAAGATCCCGACAAAACCCTCGGTACCGTGGTCGTCACCGGTAACCGCGGCAACCAGGCGCGCACCATCGCCGACAGCCCTTCACCCATCGACGTGATCAGCGCCGAACAATTGCAGGCCAGCGGCAAGGTCGGTCTCAAGGAATTGCTGGCGCGCCTGCTGCCCTCGTTCAACCTGCCGGCGATCAACGGCGGCGGTACGTCGTGGTCGGTACGCGGGGTGACCATGCGTGGGTTGTCCGGCGACCAGGTGCTGGTGCTGGTCAACGGCAAGCGCCGCCACAACACCGCGCTGATCAACAACCTGGCGCGCATCGGCACGGCGGCGGTCCCGGTCAACCTGGACCTGATCCCGGTGTCGGCCATCGACCATATCGAAGTGCTGCGCGACGGCGCGTCCGCCCAATATGGCTCGGATGCGATTGCCGGGGTGATCAATATCATCCTCAAGGAAAACGACAGCGGCGGCAGCGCCGAAACCTCTTTTGGCCGCTACGGCGCGGGCGACGGCGACACGGTGCACCAGACCGTCAACTACGGCCTGGCGCTGCCCAACGACGGCTTCGCCAACCTGGCCCTCGACACCAAGGAACAGGAACCCTTCGACCGCACCGGCAGTGCCACGGGCCGGCTCTACGGCACTGCTGCCGCCCCCGACAGCCGTGACCAGACCGTCAACCGGCATGGCTGGAACCCCAGCTATGGCCTGGGCCGCGAGAAAGTCACCAACGCCAGTTACAACCTTGAACTGCCGCTGCAGGATGACCTCAAGTTCTACTCGTTTTCCACCGCCAGTTACCTGGAGACCACCAAGGTCACCGGCAACTATCGTCCCAACGAAATCACCGCCCTGGCCGGCGACCCGAACACGCCCTACCCCGACGGCATTCATGCGCAACGGCGCAACCGCACCAAGGACTTCCAGATCGCCGGCGGTTTCAAGGGCCTGGTCGGTGGCTGGGATTACGACATCAGTTCCACCTGGGGCGAAGACGATTCCACGCTCAACGCCAACAACACGCTCAACCCGTCATGGGGGCCGACCAGTCCGACCTCGTTCAACCTGGCTTCGCAGATCTTCGACCAGTGGACCAACAACCTGGACGTGAGCCGCAGCTTCGACATCGGCCTCGGCCACCCGCTGCAAACCGCATTCGGCTTTGAATACCGTTGGGAGAAGTACCAGATCGAGGCCGGCGACTACGCGTCCTATACGCCCGGCACTTACGTGTTGCCCAGCGGCCCGTTCGCCGGGCAGACCCCGCTACCGGGGCTGGCCTCCTACAACGGCACCAGCCCGGCGGATGCCGGCGAGATCAGCCGCAGTAACGTCGCCAGTTACCTGGACCTGGGCCTCGACGTGACGGACCGTTGGTACGTCGGCGCGGCGGCGCGCTACGAGCGTTACACCCAGGACATCGGCAGCACCTGGAGCGGCAAGCTGTCGACGCGCTTCAAGCTCACGCCCGAGTTTTCCTTGCGTGGCACGATCAACAATGGCTTTCGCGCACCGTCGCTGGCGCAGACGATTTATGCGTCGTCCACCTTCACCTCCGGCGGCGTGGTCAACGGCCAGCAGGTCTCGGTGCCGGTCAAGGTCCTGCCGGTGGACACCCCCGAGGCCCAGGCCCTGGGCGCCGAAAAACTCAAGCCGGAAAAGTCGCTCAACTACAGCGTTGGCTTTACCTACGAACCCACGCCGAACTACCGCCTGACCATCGACGTTTACCAGATCGGCATCCGTGATCGCATCGTCTCCACCAGCCTGCTGGGCGGGCCGGCGGTGTCGCAGATCCTGGTCGCCAATGGCCTGTCGCCGGGGTTGTACGCGCAGTACTACACCAACGCTGTCGACACCCGCACCCGTGGCATCGACATCGTCAATGAATACCGCCAGCAGCTCGACCGCTACGGCCAGGTGCGCTGGAGCCTCGCCTACAACTGGAACCAGACCAAAATCGAAAAACTTCAGGACACCCCGCCTGCACTGGCCAGCCTGGGCTCCAACTACCAGATCTTCAACCGGCGCCTGCAAAAGGACCTGACCGTCGCCACCCCGCAATCCAAATTGATTCTGGCGGCCAACTGGAAGGTCAGCGCCTACACCCTGAACCTGGCGCTGACCCGCTTCGGCAGTTACACCGAAGGCGACAACAACCCGATCAACGACCGCACGTTCAGTGCCAAATGGATCAGCGATATCGATGCCGCCTACGACATCGACAAGCACTTCACCGTGGCCTTGGGCGCCAACAACCTGTTCAACGTGTACCCGGACAAAAAAGGCATCAAGGATTGGGCCGGCGCCTATGAATACGGGCAATTCTCGCCGTTCGGCTTCGGCGGCGCGTACTACTACACGCGCCTGGCGTACAACTTCTGAGGTCGTTGCGGGAGCTGGGCTGCGACACGGCCCGCTGCGGCCACCGAGGTTTTCCTGGCGGACCGCAGGCGCAGGTCTGGGGGCGCTGCGCGTCCCGGCGCAGGGCAAGCCTGCTCACTACAGAAAACCCATGACATTAGACAACGGGGGGTGTACCCCCACGCCCCACCAAATGCAACAAGAGAATAATCAATCGAAAAATAATCAGTTATTTTAATAATTAATATATAACCAAAAAGAACTTCACAGGTAGTTTTTATAGGCATAACTTAAACCTCTCACCGACCCCTTCTCCAGGCGGAGGTAGCCCAACCCCTTTCTGATTTGCCTGGAGCCTGTATCCCATGGTCTTTGTCACTCCGTTCAAACGCCTGCTCCTGGGCACCGCCCTGGCCCTCGGCCTGATCACCACCGCCCACGCCGCCGACCTGCAACCGCTGCGGGTGGCCAACCAGAAATCCACGATCAAGGCGCTGCTGGAGGTTTCCGGCGAAGCGAAAAATGTGCCCTATGAAATCCAGTGGTCGGAGTTCCCCTCCGCCTCGCCCCTGGGTGAAGCCTTGAATGCCGGCGCCGTGGACATCGGTGCCCTGGGCGATGCGCCCTATGTGTTCGCCCTGGGTGCCGGCGCCTCGCTCAAGGTGGTCAGCATCATCCACGCCGAAGGGCGCAACACCACCGCCGTACTGGTGCCCAAGGACTCGCCGATCAAGACCGTGGCCGACCTCAAGGGCAAGAAAATCGTCACAGGCCGGGGTTCCATCGGCCATTACCTTGCGATCAAGACCCTGGCCGGCGCCGGCCTGAGTACCCAGGACGTGCAGTTCATTTTCCTGCTGCCCAGCGAGTCGCGCCTGGTGCTGGACAACGGTACCGCCGACGCCTGGGCCACCTGGGACCCTTACACCACCGTGGTCACCTCCCAAAGCCAGGCCCGCGTGCTGATCAGCGGCAACCAGTTGCTGAGCAACCACCTCTACCTTGCGGCGACCAGCCAGGCCATCGCCGCCAAGCGCGCGCAACTGGATGACTTTGTCGCACGGCTCGACCGCGCCTACGCCTGGGCCAACGGACACCCCAACGAATACGCCGCCGCCCAGGCCAAGATCACCGGCCTGCCCCTGGCCGTGCACGAGGCCGTGGCCAAGGACACCCACCTGAGCCCGGTGGCGATTGACGACAAGGTAATCAGCGGCCTGCAGACCACCGCCGACATTTACCAGCAAGAAGGCCTGCTGACTAAACACATCGATGTATCGCAAGGCTTCGACAAAAGCTTTAACGCCAAACGCGCACTTATTTCCCAAGCCTCACGCTGATCAAGCGCACCGCGCCCCAAGGAGCAGAACATGAGCAAATCCGAGCAAACCAAACCCCGTCATTTGAAGCTGGGCGCCATGGTGCATGGTGTCGGACACGGCTGGGGCGAATGGCGCCACCCGCAGGCCCAGCCGAATGCCAGCACGAATTTTGGTTTCTATAAGCAGCAAACCGAATTGGCCGAAAGCGCCAAGTTCGACTTCGTGTTCATCGCCGACAGCCTGCACATCCACGCCAAGTCCAGCCCGCACTACCTCAACCGTTTCGAACCACTGACCATCCTCTCGGCGCTCGCGGCGCTGACCACGAATATCGGCCTGGTCGCCACCGTGACCGTCAGCTACACCGAGCCCTACCAGGTGGCGCGCCAGTTCGCCTCGCTCGACCATATCAGCGGCGGCCGCGCCGGCTGGAACGTGGTCACCTCGTGGCTCAGCGGCACCGCCGACAACTTCGGCAAGGCCGAGCACCCACCCCATGCCGTGCGTTATCGCATCGCCAAGGAACACCTCAACGTGGTCAAGGGCCTGTGGGATTCCTGGGAAGACGACGCCTTTGCCTATAACAAGCAGAGCGGCGAATTTTTCACCCCCGACAAGCTGCATGCACTGAATCACAAGGGCGAGTTTTTCTCGGTAAAAGGCCCGTTGAACATCGCCCGCTCGCGCCAGGGCCAGCCGGCGATTTTCCAGGCGGGCACCTCCGAGGACGGGCGCAACTTCGCCGCCGAGAATGCCGACGCGATCTTCGTGCACGTCGAGAACATCGACGAGGCCAAGGCCTATACAGCTGACCTCAACCGCCGCGCCCGGGGCTTTGGCCGCAACGCCGACAGCCTGTCGATCCTGCCGGGCATCCGCCCCATCGTCGGGCGTGATGCCGCCGAGGTGGAAAGCCGTTACCAGCAGGCCGTGGACCTGGTCACGGTGGAAGACGCCATCGTCGCCCTGGGTCGCCCGTTCAACGACCACGACTTCAGCCAGTACCCGCTGGATGCGCCCTTCCCGGAGCTCGGTGACCTCGGTTCCAACAGCCAGAAAGGCGGTTCCGACCGCATCAAGCAACTGGCCCGTGACGAGGGCTTGACGCTGCGTGAAGTGGCGCTGCGGTTCTCGCGGCCCAAGCGTGATTTTGTCGGCACGCCCGAGCAGGTCGCCGACGCGATCCAGACCTGGTTCGAAACCGGCGCCAGCGATGGTTTCATCATCAACTCGGTGCTGCCGGATGGCCTGCAATACTTCACCGAACTGGTGGTGCCCGTGTTGCAACAACGCGGCCTGTTCCGCACCGAGTACACCGGCCAGACCCTGCGCGACAACCTCGGCCTGGACGTACCGACCAACCGCTACAACGTCACCACCGAGGTCGAAGCACCGCAGGAGGCGCTGGCATGAGCGAATCCCTCAATCGTCAGTTGGCCGACCTGCACGCCGAACGTGTGGCGACCTGGGCGCCGGCTGCCTTGAAGATCAATATCGACCAGCGCCGGCGCCTGGTGGATGAAGCGCGGGAAGACGACTACGTGCAGGTGGGCGACGAGCTTGACCCGTTCACCCTGCTCAATGTCGAAGGCGGCGAACTCAGTCGCGACCTGTTGTTGGCCGACGGCCCGGCGGTGCTGATCTTCTTCCGCTTCGCCGGCTGCCCGGCGTGCAACATCGCCCTGCCCTATTACCAACGCCAGCTATACCCGCGCTTGCGCGAACTGGGCGTGCCGCTGGTAGCGGTCAGCCCACAGGTGCCGGAGCGCCTGGTGGAAATCAAGACCCGCCACCACCTGCAACTGCTGGTAGCCAGCGACCGGGACAATAATCTCGGGCGGCGCCTGGGCATCCTCTACAGCTTCGACGAAGCCTCGCGCAGCGCAGCGCTGGCCAAGGGCAACAGCATCGGCGAGACCACCGGCACCGGTACCTGGGAGTTGCCGCAACCGACCGTTGTGGTGATTGCCCAGGACGGCACCGTGGCCTTTGTCGAGGTCAGCCCGGACTGGCTGGTGCGCACCGAAGCCGAACCGGTGCTGCGCGTCGTCGAACACCTGTTGGGCCAACAGCCTGTGCAACTGGCGATCTGATTCGGAGCCGACCATGACCCATACGATCAAACACGGACAGTTCAATCGTCGCGGCTTTCTCGGCGCCAGTTCCCTGGCCCTGGGCGCCCTGGGGTTGTCTTCCCTGGGGCTGGCGCCGCGTGCGTTCGGCGCCGCCAATACACTCTCGGAGCTGACCCTGGCGGTGGCTACCTATCGCGGCCAGGACTCCTACTTCAGCGATGACGCCGGAGTTTCCGAGCGTCCCTACAAGGTCGACTTCGCCGAGTTCGCCGGCGGCAACCTGATTGTCGAAGCCCTGGCCTCCGGCAGCCTGGACATCGGCGGCATGAGCGAGATCCCGCCGATCTTCGCGATCCAGAGCCACCGCGAACCCAGGCTGATCGCAGTGCTCGAAGGCGATGTGAACAACCAGGTGATCCTGATTCCCAAGGACTCAAGACTCGAAACCATCGACCAGCTCAAGGGCAAGCGCGTGGGGTACGTGCGCTCCACCACGTCCCACTATTTTCTGATCAAGGCGCTGAAAGAACAGGGCCTGACCTTCAACGACATCACCGCCGTGCCGCTCACCCCGCAGGACGGTTTCAGCGCGTTCCAGAGCGGCCAGCTGGATGCCTGGGTGATCTATGGCGTGTTTATCCAGCTGGCGAAATTCCGCAGCGGCGCGCGGGTGCTGAAAACCGCCCTGGGTTATCTCTCGGGCAACTACCTGATCGGCGCCCGCCCCGCCGCACTGCAGGACCCGCTGCGCGTCACGGCGATCCAGGACTACCTGCAACGCCAGGCCCGCACACTGGAATGGATGAACAACAATCCCGAGCCCTGGGCGGCGAAGTCCGCGCAACTGCTGGGGGTGGACAAGGCGGTGTTCCTCGACATGTACAACAGCCGCAGCCAGCCCTACAAACTGCGCGAAGTGAACGACGCGGCCATCGCCTCCCAGCAGGAAGTGGCGGACCTGTTTTTCAATGCCGGTGTGTTGAGCGAACGACTGGACGTCAGCCCGTTATGGGACCGGCAGTTCAAGCTGCTGCCGATCTGAACCCGCCCTCCACACGACGAGCCCCTCATGAGCCAATCCTCACAACCCTCTTTACGTTCCGTGGAAGTGGCCAACTTCGACGCGTTGCTCGAACGCCTCAGCGCCGAGCTGGCCGGCACCGCGCACCTGTACGACGACAGCGGCGCCTTCCCCCATGCCAACTTCAAACGGCTGCACGCGCTGGGTCTGGTCGCCCTGACCGTGCCCAAGGCCCTGGGCGGCGGCGGTGCCAGCCTGCCCCAGGCGCGCAAGGCGATCAGTGCGATTGCCAAGGGCGAGCCCTCCACCGCGTTGATCCTGGTGATGCAATACCTGCAACACGCGCGCCTGCAAGACAGCAAGAGCTGGCCGGCGCACCTGCGTACGCAAGTCGCCGCAGACGCGGTACGCAACGGCGCGCTGATCAACGCCCTGCGCGTCGAGCCCGACCTCGGCACCCCGGCCCGTGGCGGCCTGCCGGCGACCACTGCGGTGCGCACTGCCGAAGGCTGGCGCATCAGCGGGCGCAAGATCTACTCCACCGGCAGCCATGGCCTGAGCTGGTTCACCGTGTGGGCGCGCAGTGACGACGACGACCCGTTGGTAGGCGCCTGGCTGGTGCCCAAGGACAGCCCCGGTGTGAGCATCATCGACACCTGGGATCACCTGGGCATGCGCGCCACTTGCAGCCATGAAGTCGTGCTCGACAACGTGCTGGTACCGCTGGACCACGCGGTCAGCGTCAGCCCGTGGAGCGCCCCGCAAGCGGAGCTCGATGCCGAGCTGTTCCTGTGGATGTCGGTGTTGCTGTCGTCGGTGTACGACGCGGTGGCGCAGGCCGCGCGGGACTGGCTGGTGAACTGGCTGGAAGAACGCAAGCCGTCCAACCTCGGCGCCGCGCTGTCCAGCCTGCCACGCTTTCAGGAAACCGTCGGGCACATCGACACCCTGCTGTTCGCCAACCGCAGCCTGCTCGACGCCGCTGCCGACGGCCACACCCCGGCGGCCAATGCCGCGCAGTTGAAGTACCTGGTTACCGGCAATGCCATCCGCGCGGTGGAACTGGCCATCGAAGCGTCGGGCAACCCCGGCCTGTCACGCCACAGCCCGCTGCAACGGCATTACCGCGACGTGCTGTGCAGCCGCGTGCATACGCCACAGAACGACGCCGTGCTGCAAGGCGTCGGCAAGGCCGTCTTCGCCCAACGTCAGAAGGAACGCCCATGAGCCACGTGATTGTCGCCAGCCAGCTGGACGAAGAATTCAACGCCGTGATCCGCCAGCGCCTGGCGCTGAGTCACCCGCAGGCCAAGGTGATCGGCATGCCGACCGGCGTGCCGAGCGACTTGCCGCCCCAGGCGAATATCCTGCTGCTGCGCCCCATCAACGTGCGCGGCTATACCGCACCGGACACCCCGCCACCGGGCTGGCCCTACGGGGCGCAGTGGGTGCACCTGGTGTCGTCGGGCATCGACTTCTATCCACAGTGGCTGTTCAACGGCCCGCCAGTGACCACTTCAAGAGGCAGCGCCGCGGATAACCTGGCCGAATTTGCCCTGGCGGCGATCTTCGCGGCGTCCAAGTATTTGCCGGATATCTGGGTGAAAGACGCGCAGTGGCATTTCACGCCGTTGCGCCCGCTCAAGGGCACCACCCTGGGCATTCTCGGCTTTGGTGCGATTGGCGAGCGGCTGGCGCACAAAGCCCTGGCGCTGGGAATCAACGTCGTGGCGCTGCGCCAAAGCCGGACGCCGTTCAGTGCGGGGGTGGAAACCGCCAGGGATATCCATGACCTGTTCGCCCGCGCTGACCACCTGGTGGTGGCCGCACCGCTGACCGAGGCCACGCGCACGATCATCAACCGCGACGTACTGCGCAGCGCCAAGCCGGGGCTGCACCTGATCAACATTGCGCGTGGTGGTTTGCTGGATCAGGAGGCGCTGCTGGAAGCGCTGGACAACGGCCAGATCGGCCTGGCCTCGCTGGATGTGACGGAGCCTGAACCGTTGCCGGACGGGCACCCGTTATATACGCACCCGAGGGTCAGGCTGTCGCCGCATACCTCGGCGATTTCGACCCATAGCCGGCATGAGATCGCCGATGCGTTCCTGGCCAACCTGGAGCGTTATGTGACGGGTGCGCCACTGGCGAACCTGGTTAACGCCTGATAGTTGAGATAGGTCCTGCTTACCCCAGAAATATCGGCTTGGCCTGATGCTTTTGTGGTGAGCAGGCTTGTCGAATCGTCGCACCGCCTGCGCCGGGCTGCGCAGCAGTCCCAACAAGGTCATCGCGTTTTTCCAGAGAAAACTGGGGGGCAGGTTTCAGGGCCGCTGCGCGGCCCGGCGCGGGGCAAGCCCGCTCACTACAAAGGTCCTGTTTGCCCCGGGAATATCGGCTTGGCCTGATGTTTTTTGTGGTGAGCAGGCTTGTCCTGCGCCGGGGCGCGTAGCGGCCCCAACAAGGTCATCGCGTTTTTCCAGAGAAAACTGGGTGGCAGGTTTCAGGGCCGCTGCGCGGCCCGGCGCGGGGCAAGCCCGCTCACTACAGTCCAGCTTTTCATACCCGGAATATCATCAGATATTCGCATTACTATAAAAATATAAATGTCTATTTTTTATAATTAACTTATAACTAATCGGACTTTTACGACGGCGATTTATACAAATACTGTTACATCCAGCACCGACCCCTGACCAGGTGGAGGCCTTGCCTAAACCGTCAATTCAATCAGGGGTTCATCATGCGTCACATCGCCGTTCCCGATCGCCTGGCACTCGCCATTTCCCTCACGCTGTTCGGTGCGTCTGTCCACGCTGACGACGCCGCCCTGCCGGTGGTCAACGTCACTGCCGAACACCGCAGCGAAGACCTGCAGAAAACCCCGCTGGCGATTTCTGCGTTCGATGAAAAAACCCTCGACGATAAACAGATCCGCAGCGTGCGCGACCTGGCGGGCCAGGTGCCGAACCTGACCCTCAGCCGCCAGTCGATCTCGTACAGCGCCCAGACCTACGGCATTCGCGGTATCGGTGAAACCGACCCGATCCAGGAAGCCGCCGTGGCGGTGTATGCCGACGATCTTTACATCCCGCGGGCGATTTCCTCGATGCTCGACTTCAACGATGTGGAGCGCGTCGAAGTGCTGCGCGGTCCCCAAGGCACCTTGTACGGACGCAACAGCAGCGCCGGTGCGATACGCGTGATCACCCGCGATCCCACCCAGGAAACACGTGGTTTCGTCGAGCTGGGCGCGGGCAGTTACAACGCGCAGCACGGGCGCTTCCTGATCAGCGGCCCCCTGGTGGACAACGCTCTGTTCGGCAGCTTTTCGGCGATCCGCCTGAGCCGTGATGGCACGGTGTCCGACCCTACGCGCGGCAAGGATGTGAACAACATCGATATCCAGTCCTATCGCGGCAAGCTGCGCTACAAACCCGAAGATTCGCCATGGGATGTGCAACTGACCCTCGCCGGCACCTTCGACCGTGGCGATACCACCAGCTACACACCGTTCGATGCCAACGGCCACTTCGACAAGTTCAAGAGCTACAGCAGCCTCGACCCGAAAAACCGCCTCGATCAGGGCAGTTCGGTACTGCGCGCGATCTACACCATCGACGATCACTTGAACGTCAAGTCGGTCAGCGCCTGGTCGTCCTTCAACCAGCCGGTGGACTACGACAACTCCGGCCAGGCCGCGCTGATCCAGAACAACCTGATCCTCTACAAGCAGAACTACGCCACCCATGAATTCCAGCTGAACGGCGACTACGACGACTTCAGTTTCAGCACCGGCCTGTACCTGTACCGCGAACGCTTCGACGCCGACCGCGACAACCTCACCTATTCCATCACGCGCAACCAGGTGATCGGCCAGGGCCAGTACAGCACCACCAACACCGAGAGTTACGCGTTGTATGGCCAGGGCACCTACAAGCTCACGCCACAACTGTCACTGATCGCCGGCCTGCGCTTTACCCGCGAACACAAGAACTTCGATTTCACCAATTACGCGATCACCACCGAGCGGCAGATCACCGGCACCAACTTCGTGGCCGAGTCGAGCAAATCGTGGCAGTCCACCAGCCCGAAAATCGGCGTCGAGTACGCCTGGACGCCCCACTTCAACCAGTACGCCTACGTCGCCAAGGGCTTCAAGGTCGGGGGCTATGACAACCGCGCGCCAACCCGGCTCGCGGCTGAACAGGCGTTTTCTCCGGAGGATGTGACCACCTGGGAGACCGGCTTCAAGGGTGACTTCTTCGACCAGCGCCTGCGCGCCAACGTGGCGCTGTTCTACAACGACTACAAAGACTTGCAGACCAATGCCTACGATCCGGCGCTGGGGGTGAGCCTGCGCACCAACGTTGGTCGGGCCCACACCTACGGCGTTGAGCTGGAAACCCTCACCGCCCTGAGCCGCGACCTGCAACTGAGCGCCAACCTCGGCTACCTGGAAAGCCAGTACGACGACTTCCAGAACGCCGCCGGTGCCGGCGTGGATGCCAACGGCAAGCAGCTGGTGCTCTCGCCGCGCTGGAACGCCAGCGTCGGTTTGAACTACACGATCCCCGCCGGTTTGCCCGGTACCTGGCTGGCCGGCACCGATGCGCAGTTCCAGACCAAGTCCTACGCCAACGCGTTGAACGACGACATCCAGGAAGTGCCGCAACAGACCTTCTGGAACGCCAACACCCGCTACATCAGCGGCGACGGCCACTGGACCACCACCCTCGCGGTGAAAAACCTGCTGGATCGCGCCTACCCGCAATCGGTGGGTTACGTGCCGTCCAGCGGTGCCCGCTACTACTCGATCAATGACCCTCGGACGCTGTTGCTGTCCGTGCGCTACGACCTCTGACCCCCGCTGTTTCAAGGAGAGAATCATGGCTTTCACTCGCCGGGAACTGATTTCCCGTATTGCCGCCGTGGGCGGTTATTCCGCCGCGGTCAGCGCCCTGGGCGCCCTCGGGCTCACGCCCCAGGCCGTGGCCTCGACCTTTACCCCACTGCAATTGGGCAGCGCCGGCAAAGGCAAGAACGTGGTGGTGGTCGGTGCCGGGATTTCCGGCCTGGTCAGCGCCTACGAGCTGCGCAAGGCCGGCTTCAACGTCACGATCCTGGAAGCCCGTGACCGTGTGGGCGGGCGCAACTGGACCCTGCGCCGTGGTACCCGGGTCGACTTCGATGACGGTATCAGCCAGACCGTCGACTTTGACGAAGGCCAGTTCTTCAACGCCGGCCCCGCGCGCATTCCCAGCCATCACCAGACGCTGCTCGGTTACTGCCGCGAGCTGGGCGTGGAGTTGCAGGTGCTGGTCAACAGCAGCCGCAACGCCCTGGCCCTGCCCGATACCCGGCAACCCGCGTTCCAGTTGCGCCAGGCGGTGAATGACACCCGCGGCCAGCTCTCGGAACTGTTGGCGCGCACGGTAAGCCGCAAGGCCCTGGACCAGGACTTGAGCGTGGATGACCGCAAGGCGTTGCTGAATTTCCTCAAGGTCTACGGCGACCTCAACAGCGACTTCCAATACAAAGGCTCTGTGCGCTCCGGCTACACCCGCGTGCCCGGTGCCGGCGACCAGACCGGCGTGACCCGCGCGCCGCTGGAACTGCAAACCCTGCTCAACCCCAAGCTGTGGGGCGCGCTGGTATTCGATGAAATCCCGGAGTTCTCCTCGACCATGTTCCAGCCGGTGGGCGGCATGGACCGCATTCCGGCGGCGTTCTACGAGCACCTCAAGGATGCGGTGCGCCTGAACGCCGAAGTCACCGACATCCAGACCTCCGAGCACGGTAGCCGTATCGCTTATCGCGACCGTATCAGCGGCAAGGCTCAGGTGCTGAGTGCCGACTACGCCATCGTCACCGTGCCCCTGCCGTTGCTGGCGAAATTGCCGAGCAACTTCAGCGCGCCGTTCAAGCAAGCGATCCAGACCGCGCAAAGCGACCAGGCCAACAAGGTGGCCTGGCAGTCGCCGCGCTTCTGGGAGACCGACTTCAACATCTACGGCGGCTTGTCGTACCTCGACCATGAAGTCAAAGGCCTCTGGTACCCCAGCGACCGCCTCAACAGTGCCCAGGGCATTCTGGTGGCGGCCTACAACACCAGCGAATCGGCCCAGGCATTCAGCCGCAAATCCCTCGCTGAACAGTTCGCCTCGTCGCGCCAGGCGGTGGAGCTGCTGCACCCCGGCCACAGCGCCAAACTGCACAAACCGGTGGCGATCAACTGGTCGAAGGTCAGCTTCAGCAAGGGCCCGTGGATCGTCAACGACGAGGTCGGTGAAAGCGCCTACCGCCTGCTCAACGAGCCCCAGGGCCGCACTTACCTGGCCAGCGACGCCCTGGCCCATGGCGGCGTGGGCATCTGGCAGAACAGCGCCGCCGATTCGGCGCGACGCATCGTGTCGCTGATCGGCCGCCACGCCGAACGCCAGCAACCGGGCGTAGCCGCCTGACATTTCTCACTCAAGGACTGATCCCATGAAAACCCTCTTCGCAGGCTTGCTGATGACCGCTACCACCCTCACCGC
Source organism: Pseudomonas sp. SDO524_S393 (assembly GCF_054071875.1). Taxonomy (NCBI): domain Bacteria; kingdom Pseudomonadati; phylum Pseudomonadota; class Gammaproteobacteria; order Pseudomonadales; family Pseudomonadaceae; genus Pseudomonas; species Pseudomonas sp. SDO524_S393. The sequence continues at coordinate 17,874 of NZ_JBSVVZ010000014.1, forward strand.
CCACGCCGATGACATCAAGCGTGTGCCGCTGCCCAACTCCAGCTTCCCGATTTCCTTGGCGGTGTCGGTTCCGCCGCAGACCGAATTGCTGTTTGTGAGCGGCCTGCTCGCCGACCTGCATGACCGCACTGCGCCCAAGGATTCGTTCGCCGCCTACGGCAACACCGCGACCCAGACCACGTCGATCCTCAACAAGCTCAAGGGTGTGCTGCAAGACCAGGGCCTGGACCTGGGCGATGTGGTGCAACTGCGTGTCTTCCTGGTAGGCGATCCGGCCAAGGGCGGCAAGCTGGATTTCGCCGGGTTGCAGGAAGGCTACACACCGTTCTTCGGCAGTGCCGAGCAACCGAAGAAACCCGCACGCACCGCCGTGCAGGTGGTGTCGCTGCCGCTGCCGGGCGGCCTGGTGGAAATAGAGGCGGTTGCCGCGCGCAAACGCTGACCAGGACATCCACCGAGTTCAAGGAGCTTCACTCCCATGCACACCCGCCCCCTATTGCTGCCGCTGTCACTGGCGTGCGGCCTGGCATCGCTCGGCCTCGACGCGGCCGAAGAACGTTCCCCCACCCTCGACACCGTGGTGGTCACCGGCAACCGTGGCGCCGAACAACGCACGGTCACCACCAGCCCCACCCCCATCGATGTGATCAGCGGCGAGCAGTTGCGCGCCGTGGGCAAACCCAGCCTGCTGGAAGCGCTGGGCAAGCTGATCCCCTCGTTCAACCTGCCCGACCGCGCCGGCTGGGATGCCAGCGGTGTGGTGCGCTCGGCCACCCTGCGCGGCCTCACCGCCTCTCACGTGCTGGTGTTGGTCAATGGCAAGCGCCGGCACACCAGCGCGACCCTGAACATCAACGGCATCAACAGCGGCGCGGCGCCCAGTGACCTCGACCTGATCCCGGTGGCGGCCATCGACCATGTGGAAGTGCTGCGCGACGGCGCCGCTGCCCAGTACGGCTCGGATGCGATTTCCGGGGTGATCAATATCATCCTCAAGCAAACCACTGGCGGCAGTTCCGACACCATCCTGGGGCAGAACTACGACGGCAAGCGCGGCACTGGCCAGGAGGCCTTGAATTACGGGTTCCAGGTGGGTGAAGGCGGTGTGCTCAATGTGTCCCTCGACACCCGTTATCAGGAGCGCGACAACAAGGCCGGCAGCAACGGCTACAGCAGCCATTACTACCCGCTGGCCGACGGCTCGCCGGACCCGCGCGAGGCCAGCGCCAGCCACCATACCTACAAGGGTTATGGCGCGCCGCGCAGCCAGCTGGCCGATGTGGCCTACAACCTCGACCTGCCGCTGAACGACCACCTGACGCTGTATTCGTTTTCTACCCTGGCCACCCGCGAGAACAACGACGGCCAGAACTTCCGTCTGCCCAACGGGCGCAACACCATCACCACCGGGCCCAACGGCTATCCCGACGGCTACAGCCCGTACTGGCTGGTCAACGAGACGGACTTCCAGTCGGCCTTCGGCGCCAAGGGTGACGATGTGGCCGGCTGGGCCTGGGACCTGAGCAGCACCTACGGGCGCAACTACGCCAAGCAACGCACCTACGACAACCAGAACCCGTCCCTGGGAGAAAGCACACCGAACAAGTTCACCTCGGGGATCTACATCACCGACCAGTTGACCAGCAACCTGGACCTGAAAAACAGCTATGAGATTGGCCTGGCCAAACCGCTGGATGTAGCGTTCGGCTTCGAGCATCGGCGTGAAAGCTACGAAACCCGTGCCGGCTCCGAGGCCTCCTACATCGACGGCGGCTATGTGTTCCCGGTCGGCCATCCGCGTGCCGGGCAAAGCCCCGACCCGGGGGCGCAGGTGACCAATGGCATCAGCCCGCAGGACGCGGCGAAGATCAGCCGCAACAGCGTCGCCAGCTACATCGACCTGGGTTTCTACCCCACCGAGCAGTGGTACATCGGCGTGGCCGGGCGCTACGAGCATTACAACGAAGGCGTGGGCGGCACCCGCAGCGGCAAGCTCAGCACCCGCTATGCGTTCAGCCCGCTGTTCTCGGTGCGTGGCACCTTGAGCAACGGCTTTCGCGCGCCGTCCCTGGCCAACGAGATCTTCACCGCACGCTCCACCGGTTTCGACACCATCAATGGCGTATACCAGTCGTACAACTACGTGATCCTGCCGGTGGACTCAGCCGGGGCCCAGGCGCTGGGAGCCAAGTCGTTGAAGCCGGAACGCTCCACCAACTTCAGCCTCGGCTTTGCCCTCACCCCCAGCGATGACCTGAGTCTGACCGTGGACGGCTACGTGATCAACCTGCGCGACCGCCTGGTGCTCAGCGAACGCTTCCAGGGCCCGGGGGTCGCGGCCCTGCTGGAGGGCATCGGCGTGCCGGCCACGGCGGGCGCGCAGTACTTCACCAACGGCGCCAACACCCGGACCTCGGGCGTCGACGTGGTGGGCAACTACCGGCAGAACCTCGACCGCTACGGGTCGGTGAAGTGGACGGCAGCGCTGAACTACAACCACACGCAAATCCTCAGCGTCAACGACACGCCGGCGGAACTGCGCGCCCTGGGCGACTTCCAGTTGATGGGGCGCCAGTCCCGTGCGTTGATCACCCAGACCTCGCCCAGCAGCAAGCTGATTTTCTCGGCCGATTGGGCGATCCATGATGTCAACGTGAACCTGCGTCTGACCCGCTATGGCACCTACACCGAGGTCAACAGCTCCAGCGACGCCAGCCTCGATCGCACCTACTCGGCCAAGTGGATCACCGACCTCGACGTGGCCTATGCCCTCACCAAACAACTGACCGTGGCGGTGGGCGCGCAGAACCTGTTCGACAAGTACCCCGACCACATTGGCGTGAAGAATTCCTCGTTCGGCGACAACTGGGGCAGTTACTCGCCGTTCGGGTTCACGGGGGGTTATTACTACAGTCGCGTGCAGTATGCGTTCTGATCAGCAACCGCTGGCCAGGCGCTCGCGCAGAAACTCCACCAGCGCCTGCACCGGTCGCGAGCTTTGCCGGTGCTGGGGGTACACCGCCGACAACGTCAGAGCCTCGGGGGCGAACGCGTCCAGCAAGGTCACCAGGCGCCCGTCCTGCAAGGCCTCGGCGACGATGAACGTCGGCAGGTAGGTGATGCCCAGGCCGGCCACGGCGGTGTCGCGCAACAGCTCGCCGTTGTTGACGCGCATCCGCCCGCTGACATTCAACGCCTGCACCTTGCCCTTGGTCTGGAACCGCCATTGCACCTGGCGGCCATGGCCGTAGGGCAGGCAATCGTGGTCGGCCAGGTCCTCGGGTTTCAATGGCGTACCGCGCAAGGCCAGGTAGTCGGGACTGGCGCAGTACACCCGCGGGATGCTGGCGATGCGGCGGGCGATCAGGGTGGAATCTTCCAGGGTGCCGATGCGCAGCACCAGGTCGTAGCCTTCGCCGATCAGGTCCACGGGGCGGTCGCTCAGGTCGACCTCCACCGACACCAGCGGGTGGCGTTGCAGAAACACCGGCAGCAGGCAGCCCAGGTGCGCCATGGCAAACGACAGCGGCGCACTCAGGCGAATCGTGCCGCGCGGCTCGCTGTTCTGGCCGGCAATGCCCTGCTCCACCTGCTCGACTTCGGCAAGCAGGCGCAGCGCGGACTCGTAGTAACTCTGGCCCAGCGGCGTGACATCCAGCCGTCGCGTGGAACGGTTGAGCAGGCGCACGCCCAGGCGGTCTTCCAGCTGGATCAGACGCCGGCTGACGAATTGCTTGGACAGGCCCAGTTGGTCAGCGGCGGCGGTGAAACTGCCGGACTCCATGACCTGACAGAACAGGCGCATGTCTTCGAAGGGGTTCATTGTCGCTTCTCGGTGGACATTTTTCGGATTTATAGCCTGCCAGTGGCCACACCACAAAACAAAATGTGGGAGCTGGCTTGCCTGCGATGGCGCTGTGTCAGCCGACGTTACTGTCGACTGATACACCGCCATCGCGGGCAAGCCCGGCTCCCACAGGGTTCAACAGGGTTCTACGGCACTGCTTAGCGGGTAAACGCCGCGTAGCTGTTCATCAGGTTGCGGTAGTTGGGGATGCGCGGCGACAGCAGGTTGGCCAGGCCCTCCATGTCGTTGCGCCAGTCCACTTGCAGCTCGCAGGCCACGGAGAACCAGTTCACCAATTGCGCGCCAGCTGCTGTCATGCGTGCCCAGGCGGCTTGTTGCACGGTTTCGTTGAAGGTCCCGGAGGCGTCGGTGACCACGAACACTTCAAAGCCTTCAGCCAGGGCCGACAGGGTCGGGAAAGCCACGCAGACGTCCGTCACCACACCGGCGATGATCAGTTGCTTGCGACCGGTGGCTTTCACCGCCTGGACAAAGTCGGCATTGTCCCAGGCATTGATCTGGCCAGGACGCGGAATGTATGGCGCATCCGGAAACAGCTCTTTCAACTCGGGCACCAGCGGGCCGTTGGGGCCGGTTTCGAAGCTGGTGGTGAGGATGGTCGGCAACTTGAAGAACTTCGCCAGGTCGGCCAGGGCCAGCACGTTGTTCTTGAACTCGTTCGGCGAGAAATCCTGTACGAGGGAGATCAGGCCGGTCTGGTGATCGACCAACAGGACGACCGCATCATCTTTGTTCAAACGGTTGTAAGCCATGAGGGTAACTCCTTTGGGGGTTTGAAGCGTTTTTCAGAAGGCAAAACACGAGCAGCCGAACGCCCCCCAGAAACCCTGGAAGTCGCTGACCGGCACGTTGGAAAGACGCGCTTTTTCGTGGCCGTGGGCGTGCACGCCGCACGGACCGCTGCACTGGTGTACCTGAGCTTGCAACGGCGAAGCCGGACGCCAGTGCCCCGGCACCTTGACCACCGGCGACCAGTCCGGCAGCACCGGCACCCGTGGCGGTGCGTAATCCTCGAAGTCACCGGCGCCGTACACCACCTTGCCGCCGACCACGGTCAACACCGACTCGATCCACTTGATGGCTTCTTCATCGACGCTGAAAAAGTCCGCCGACAGCGCGGCCACGTCCGCCAGTTGGCCGACCTTGATCTGGCCCTTCTTGCCCTGTTCGGACGAGAACCAGGCGCTGCCATGGGTGAACAGTTCCAGTGCGGTGAGGCGCGGCAGGCCTTCGGCATGCAACTCCAGGCCGCCGACGGTGCGACCGCTGACCATCCAGTACAGCGAGGTCCACGGGTTGTAGCTCGACACCCGCGTGGCGTCGGTGCCCGCTCCCACCGGCACGCCTTCGGCCAGCATGCGCTTGATCGGCGGCGTGGCCTCGGCGGCCTTGGCGCCGTAGCGCTCGACAAAGTATTCGCCCTGGAAGGCCATGCGGTCCTGGATCGCAATGCCGCCGCCCAACGCACGCACGCGCTCGATATTTTTCGGGGTGATGGTCTCGGCGTGGTCGAAGAACCAAGGCAGGCCATTGAACGGAATGTCGCGGTTGACCTTCTCGAACACATCGAGCATGCGCGAAATGGACTCGTCATAGGTGGCGTGCAGACGGAACGGCCAGCGCTGTTCCACCAGGTGACGCACCACCGGTTCCAGTTCCTGCTCCATGGTCAGCGGCAGGTCCGGGCGTGGCTCCAGGAAATCTTCGAAATCCGCGGCCGAAAACACCAGCATCTCGCCGGCGCCGTTGTGTCGCAGGTAATCATCGCCCTGGTGCAGGGTGACGCTGCCGGTCCAGTTCTTGAAGTCGGCCAGCTCTTCCTTGGGCTTCTGGGTGAACAGGTTGTAGGCGATGCGCACCGTCAACTGTTCCTCCTTGGCCAACTGTTCGATCACCGCATAGTCATCCGGATAGTTCTGGAAGCCGCCGCCGGCATCGATGGCACTGGTCAGGCCCAGGCGATTGAGTTCACGCATGAACTGGCGCGTCGAGTTGACCTGATACTCCAATGGCAGCTTGGGGCCCTTGGCCAGGGTGGCGTAGAGGATCATCGCGTTGGGTCGCGCCACCAGCATGCCGGTGGGGTTGCCCTGGCTGTCACGCACGATCTCGCCGCCCGGCGGGTTGGGCGTGTCCTTGGTGTACCCGGCCACGCGCAGGGCCGCGCGGTTGAGCAAGGCGCGGTCGTACAGGTGCAGCACGAACACCGGGGTGTCCGGCGCGGCCTGGTTGAGTTCGTCCAGGGTGGGCAGGCGCTTTTCGGCGAACTGGAATTCGTTCCAGCCGCCCACCACGCGCACCCATTGCGGCGTCGGGGTGCGGTCGGCCTGGTCCTTGAGCATGCGCAGGGCATCGGCCAGGGACGGCACGCCTTCCCAGCGCAACTCGAGGTTGTAGTTCAATCCGCCACGGATCAGGTGCAGGTGCGAGTCATTGAGACCGGGGATGACGGTACGGCCCTTGAGGTCGATGACCTGGGTGCCGCTGCCGCGCAAGGCCAGGGCCTCACCGTCGGTGCCGACGACGACGAAGCGCCCATCACTGATGGCGACGGCGGTGGCGCGCGGGTTTTCACGGTCCACGGTGTGGAACTGTCCATTGAACAGAATCAGGTCGGCGTTCATAGGGTTTCCTTTACAGAGGCTTCAAGCCAGGGAGCGAACAGGCGGGTGGCCGCCGGCATCAGCAGGTAGACCACCAGCAAGACGATGGTCAGGGTCACCAGGAAGGTGGCGACCACGTAATTGGAGAGGAACGGGTGCAGACGCAGCACCGGGCCCCACAGGATCGGCACCAGCAGGGTCAGCGGCAGGATCACGCACAGCGTGACCACCGCCTGCTTCCAGCGTGGCGGCTTGAAGGCGCTGTCGGCCAGTGGCGCGAACCAGAATTCGTTGAGCGCACCGACTTCAGTGTTGTCGCCATCGGCGAGCATCGGCGCGGCTTCGTCGACCAGTGCTTTGCGCTGGGGGGAGTCGAGCCACAACTCGAGGTCGTCGGTGGAGCGGTAACGCAGTACGCAGGTGAACAGCGCCAGGCCGTTCTGCTGGCTGCGGACCACATCGACGCCAAGGTGGCCGGGGCGTTCACCGGCGATGCGCACGATGCGGCGCAGCCAGGTTTCGTAGTCGGCCTCACAGCCTGGTTTGATCAGGTGCTTGACGACCAGGGTGACGACTTCGTCGGGGCCGGTTTGGGGTGTTGGGTCCATGGTGATGCGTCTCCCCCGGGAGTGTTGAGCGATGAGGGGAGTTTGGTGGAGTTGGGGGTGTGGGGATTGGATGTTTGTGCTGTGCTTTTTGGGATTGTGGGTAGATCCGTTGCTGCGGTAACGGCGGGTTGCGGTTCCGCTTTTACAGCGGCTCACTTTTGAAAAGAGCCGGAACGCCGGCCAGCGTGTTTGATGGGGCGCTCAAGATCAAAATCAAAAGCAAAGCCAGAGCAGATTGATATCTACCTGATATAGGAGATCCAAATTGTGGGAGCGGGCTTGCTCGCGAAAGCGGTGGATCAGTTAGAGATGTAATAGCTGACACGCCGCCTTCGCGGGCAAGCCCGCTCCCACATTTGGACCGAGACCGGCTTCCAGAACCCCGTCGGCTACCAGGACGGCGGCTCACGGATTCAAGCCGGACTGAGGGCATGCCGAGCCATATACTCCCCAATCCGCCCCCGCAACCACCGCTCCGCCGGGTCATTGTCATGCACCCCGCTCCACACCATCGACAACTCCGCCGCATCGATCTCGAACGGCGGGTCCTCGGCCCGCAGCGAGGTCCCCTCGGTCAACGCACAGGCCGCATAATCCGGCACGGTCGCAATGATCTGCGTGCCCGCCAGCAAGGCCCGCAACCCGCTGAACTGCGGCACCGCCAGCACCACCCGGCGGGCGCGGCCTATACGCGCCAGGTCCAGGTCGATATTGCCGCTCAGGTCCCCCGAAAACGACACCATCGCATGGGGCCGTTCGCAGTAGTCGTCCAGGGTCAGCGGCGCGGCGCCGTCATCGCCACGCAATACCTTGCACGGAATATCCCGCAGTTTCTTGCGCTTGGCATTCGCCGGCAGTTCCGTGGTGTAACTGACCCCCACCGAAATCTCGCCACTGGCCAGCAGCGATGACATCAACAGGTAGTTGGCGCGGCGTACCACCACGACAATGCCCGGGGCTTCTTCGCGCAGACGGCTGAGCAACGGCGGAAACAGCCCGAACTCGGCGTCATCGGACAGGCCGATGCGGAACACCGCGCAGCTGGAGGAAGGGTCGAAATCCTTGGCGCGGCTGACGGCGCCGGAAATGGTGTCCATGGCCGGTTGCAACTCCTTGAGTATCGCCACGGCGCGTGGCGTGGGCTCCATGCCCCGCCCGTTGCGCAGCAGCAACGGGTCGTCGAACAAGTCCCGCAAACGCCCCAGTGCCGCACTCACCGCCGGTTGGCCCATGAAGAGTTTTTCGGCGACCCGGGTCAGGTTCTTCTCGAACATCAAGGCCTCGAAAATCACCAGCAGGTTCATGTCGACGCGGCGCAGGTCGTTGCGGTTCATGGGCGTATCCACAGGGTTGTCAGGCGGCCAGAAAAGCACGCAAAGCCACGCCGGGATTGCACGCCTGTGCTGTCTTTTGTGTGCCCGCCGCTGGCGAAATTAACAACGATTAACTCGTCAGCCAGACGGTTCGGCACCAAGAATGAGCCGGTCTACACTGCATCCATTCAACGGGAACGCTCCCATCGACTGCGGATATTTGTCATGGCCCGACTCGCGCACTGTACTCCCCGTTTATCCGCCACCGGCGGCCTGTGCCCACGGCGCGAGCGTATCGCCAAACAACTGATCCTCGACAACCTCGGCGAAAGCCTGGCGATCGCCGAACTGGCCCAGGCCTGTGCGCTGTCGCGCAGCCATTTTTCCCGCGCCTTCAAGTGCAGCACCGGGCTGTCGCCCCAGGAGTGGATTCGCCAGCAGCGCATCCAGCGAGCCAAGGAGTTGATCATCGGATCGTCCCTGAGCCTCACGCAAATCAGCCTGGAATGCGGCTTCTGCGACCAGGCGCATTTCTGCCATATGTTCACCCGCAGCGAAGGCATCAACCCGATGACCTGGCGCAATCACCACGTGCGCGACAAACCTCACGTGATCGCGGCCTAGTGGTCCTTGGCGTCGTGGCCTATGCTGGCCGCTCTTGTTTACCGGAGCATGGCCACCCATGAGTGACCTCAGTGACCAGGCCGTGCATTTCGGTCCTTACCGCATCCACCCGCGTCAGCGCCTGGTGCTGGAAGCCGGTCGTCCGCTGCGCCTGGGCCGGCGTGCGATGGACATCCTGCTGATCCTGCTGGAGCAGGCCGGCAACGTGGTGAGCAAGCAGGAACTGATCGCACGGGTGTGGCCCAAAAGCGTGGTGGAAGACGGCAACCTGCGGGTGCACATGGCGGCGTTGCGCAAGGCGTTGGGCGATGGCCAGGCCGGTCAGCGCTATATCGTCACCGTGGCCCAGCGGGGCTACAGTTTTGTCGCGCCATTGAGCATCGAGCCGATGACGCTGCCCACCGAAGGCACTCCACAGCGCCCGTGCCACAACCTGCCGTTGCGGCGTACGCGGATGATCGGTCGCCAGGCGCTGATCGACACGCTGGTGCAGCAATTGCCGCAGCAGCGCTTTATCACCCTGACCGGCGCCGGTGGCATCGGCAAGACCACCGTGGCGCTGCGCGTGGCGGAATTGTTGATCGGTCATTACCGCGACGGCATTCGCTTGCTCGACCTGGCGCCCCTCAGCACGTCCTCACTGATCCTGCCCAACCTCGCCGCCCTGCTCGATCTCACCCTGGCCGAACACGACCCGCTGCCAGGCGTGGCGCACAGCCTGCACGACCATCACTTGTTGCTGGTGATCGATAACTGCGAGCACCTGCTCGACGATATCGCACTGATCAGCGAGACCCTGCTGCGCCATGCGCCGGGCCTGCATATTCTCACCACCAGTCGCGAAGCCTTGCGCGCCGAAGGCGAACACGTGCAACGCCTGGAACCCCTGGCGTGCCCACCCGCTACCGGTAACCGCGCCCAGGCCCTGGGTTACCCGGCCCTGCAACTGCTGATCGAACGGGCGATGTCCCATCAGGACAGCTTCGAGCTCAGCGAAGCCCAATTGCCCCTGGCGATCGATATCTGCCAGCGCCTCGACGGCATCCCCCTTGCCATCGAGTTGGTGGCGGCCCAGCTCGAGCGCTTCGGCCTGCCCGGGCTGCTGGCGCAGATGGAGGACAATTTCCGCCTGCTGACCCGTGGCCGACGCAGCGCCCTGCCCCGTCACCAGACGCTGCGCGCCACACTGGACTGGAGCTTCGAGTTGCTCACGCCGTGCGAACAGATTTGCCTGCGTCGCCTGGCGGTGTTCCGGGGCGGATTCAGCCTGGCCAGCGCAGCGGCGGTGATCGCCGGGGACCGGATCGCACCGACCGAGGTGCTGGGATCGATCACCCAACTGGTGGCCAAGTCGCTGCTGAATGTGGAAGTCGGCGATGACGAAATGACCTATCGCCTGCTGGCTATCACGCGCACCTACGCCCTGGAAAAACTCAGCGCCGCAGCAGAACTCGACACCACCCGCGAACGTCATGCCGCCCGCTGCCTGGCACTGATGGATCAGGCGCAGGACGATTGGGAATTGACCGCGACCCAGACCTGGATCGACCGGTATGCGCCCCTGCGCGAAGACATCCGCGCCGCCCTCGATTGGGGCCTGGGCGAACACGGCGTGCACCTGCTGGGCATTCGCCTGACGGTCAGCGCGATGCCACTGTGGCAGGAGCTGTCATTGCTGCGCGAACACGGGCTGTACGTGGGCAAAGCCCTGGCTCGGCTGGCCGAGTCGACGGCGCCGAGCCAACGTCTGCATATGGCATTGCAACTGGCACTGGGCAGCTTTGCCTACCATACCCAGGGCGGTACGCCGCAGACCATCGAAGCCTTCGCCTGCGCGCGGCGCCTGGCGGAAGCAGGCAAGGATCTCGCCGGCCAGTTGCGCGCGGTATCGGGGCACATGGCGGTCAACCTGTGCTGCGGCAACTACCGTGAAGCCTTGGCGCAAAGCCTGCACTTCGATCAATTGGGTCCGCAGACCGAACCGTTGCTGGCCCTCAGCGCTCAACGCCTGCGGGTGCTGGCCCAGCACTTCGCCGGCCACCAGGCGCTGGCGCAGCACAACGCCGAACAGGTGATCCAGCGCATGGCCCACAGCGGCCATCTCAACCGTTTCACCCATGGTTTTGGCGTGCAGTACGACCAGAGCGTGGCGTCGCTGACCATCCTCGCGCGCATCCTCTGGTTGCGGGGGTTTCCCGAACGCGCCTGGCGCACCGCCAGCCAGGCGCTGGAACTGGCCCTGCAGATCAACCATGGCACCTCGATCTGCTACACCCTGGCCCTGGCGGGCGTAGTGATCGCCCGCTACAACGGTGACACCGCGTCGGCCCACTCACTGCTGGAGCTGTTGCTGCAACAGGCGCACAAACACTCGGTGCAGTTGTTCCACACCTGGGCCCGTCATTACGACGGCAGCGCTCAGCGTGAGGACTTGCAAGGCATTGGCCTGGTTGAAGACATCCTGGTGACCTTCGAAACGCTCGACGTGAGCGATGCCCTGCATGACCGCGCCAGAAGCGGCGCCGCCGGCTGGTGCACACCAGAGATCCTGCGAGTGCACGCCGAAGCCGTACCGGATATACGCGCTCGCGAAACTTTGCTGCTGGAAGCCCTGGGGCTGGCCCACCAACAAGGCGCGCTGGCCTGGGAATTGCGCAGTGCCGCCTCGCTGGCGCGGTTGTGGCAAGGCCAGGGGCGCCGACAGGCTGCCCGCGACCTGCTGACCTCGGTCTACGGGCGCTTCACCGAAGGTTTCGCCACCCGTGACCTACTCCGCGTACGCAGCCTGCTCGACGAGTTGCAGGACAAACGGCCGGCCTGAAAAAGCCCCCAGGTAATGCCCGTAACCCTGCTGCAAGCGCGCCACCTGCATGGGGTCGCGCAACTGCCCCAGGGCATAGCTGCGAATGCTGTTGAGCAACCGGTAGCGCTCGGGCCCCGGCCCGGGCTCCATCGTCAGCAGCGACGTCGCCACCAGGCGCTTTAGCAGGTAGGACAGGTCGGCATGTTCCAGCTCGGTGCCGGCCACCAGCTCGCTGAGTACGGGCAGGGTCACCGCCATCTTGAACAAACCCAATTGCAGGAACAGCCAACGCTCCGGCAGGCTCAAGCGCTCGTAGGTCCAGTCCAGCGCGGCTGTCAGCGATCGATGCCGTTCCACTGCCGTACGTCGACCGCCCACCAGTACCTGAAGACCCTGCCGCAATTGTGCCTGCACGCCGCGCACGCCCAGTGCTTCGACCTGGGCCGCCGCCAGCTCAAGGGCCAGGGGAATGCCATCGAGGCGCCGGCAGATGTCGCGCAGGGGCGCCAGGTCCTGCGGGCGCAGTTCGAAGCCCTGCTGGCCGGCCCGCACGCGTGCGACGAACAACTGCACTGCCGGGCAGGCCATGGCCTGTTCAACGCTACCCAGTTGCGAAAGTGCCGGCACCACCAGGCGCGGTACGGTTTGCAGCCATTCACCCGGCACATGCAGCGGTTCGCGGCTGCTCACCAACACACTCACCTGAGGCGCCAGTGCGTGCATCACCTTGACCAGATGGCGACAGGCCCCAAGCAGCAAGTCTGCACCGTCGAGCACCAGCAACAGCCGGCGTGACAGCAGCTGGCGGGCCAACGCATTGGCGTTCATGCAGGGCTCAAGGTCGAGCGCGCGGGTGATGTGGCCCAGCATCGACACCGGCGCCTGCACCGTGGCCAGGTCCACCCACCACACGCCGTCTGGATAACGCGGCAGCACGCGCTCGGCCAATGCCAGGGCCAGGGTGCTCTTGCCCACGCCGGCACACCCGGTGAGGGTCATCAGGCGTTGCCCGGACAAACGGCGTACCAGCGCCCCCAGCAGCTCGTCGCGGCCGATCACCGGGCTGAGACGGGTGGCCAGGTTGTGCCGAGGCCTGGTGGCTGGAGCGCTGTCCTGCGCCGGCACCACGAAGCAGTAACCCCGGTGGGGCTCGTTGAGAATGTAGCGCTGCCCGTCCAGTGCGCGGCGCAAGGCGGCGATGTGCACCCGCAGGTTGTTTTCTTCCACCACCGTGTTGGGCCAGACCCGGGCGATCAGGGTGTCTTTGCCGATGAATTGCCCCGGCGTCTCCAGCAACGTCGCAAGAATGTCCAGCGCCCGACCGCCCAACGGCACCGGCCAACCGCCCTTGCTGACCAGGCGTTGTTGCCGATGAAAAATGTAGGGGCCGAAGCTCACCGTGTGGGGGTTATTCATGACGGTCACCGCGCTGGAACGCCCGGTCTTGGGCGTCTGCGCATCCTTTTGCCGGAGCGTCCGGCTATCTTGCCAGCTACCTGTGACAGGACAATGCCGGCACGGGGAGCGACACGGACATTCGGGTGCGTCAGACGGACATCACCCGGTCAACTGAACTGCTGGCGGTACTGGGTGGGATTGAGGCCGAGTTTTTCACTGAACAGAAACCGCATGTAGCGCACGCTGCCGAAGCCTGCATGGAAGGCCACGGTCTTGAGCGGCAGGTCGGTGGTTTCCAGCAGCTGTCGCGCGCGGTCGATGCGTGCGCCTTGCAGAAAGGCCATGGGCGTCATCTGCACCTCCTTGGTGAACAACCGCGAGAAGTGTCGCGCACTCATGCCCGCGAACTCCGCCATCGACTCGATGCTGAAGGGTTGCTCCAGATGGGCCAGCACATGGTTCTGCACACGGGTGACCGGGGTTTCCAAAGGGGCCACGGCGGCAGTCATCGGGCTGAACTGGGCTTGCCCGCCCTGGCGCTTCATCACCACCAGCAGCACCTTCGCCACTTCCACCGCCACCTGCTTGCCGTGGTCCTGGGCGACGACCGACAGCGCCAGGTCAATGCCTGCCGTGACGCCGCCCGAGGTGATCAGGCGACCGTCCTGCAAGTAAATGCGGTCGGTCTCGACGATGGCCTTGGGGAACGCCTTGATCAACCGCTCGGTGTAATGCCAGTGGGTGGTCACGCGGTGGCCGTCCAGCAGCCCGGCATGGCCCAGCACGAAAGCGCCGGTGCAGATCGAACCGAAGCGCTGCGCCCGTGGCGCCGCCTCTCTCAGCCAGGGCAACAGCTCGGGGTGACATTTGTTATAGGCACCGGGACCGCCGGGGATCAGCAGCAGGTCATAGGCGTCCTGTGCCTGGTCCAGCGACAGGTCGGGTTGCACCTTGACGCCATTGGAGGCGTACAACGCGCCAGGTTCGGTGCCCACGGTGAGGAGCTGATAGTGGGCCGCCGCCGGCAGGTAGCGATTGGCAATGGAGAACACTTCGAGCGGTCCGGCCATGTCGAGCAAGAGGAAGTCCGGAAACAGCGCCATGGCCACGGTTTTCATAACGGGAGAGGTCCATTGAGAAGAAAGGCGGTGCGCATTATGGCATGTCTTTTATCGTCAACCTTAAAGAGACAGTTATTCAGATTTCATCTTCTTAATGGATCATCCAGTAACCATTAATCTTTTCTCAACCCCAGCGCACTGCCTTTTGCAGACCGCGCTCACTTGAGGACAAGACCATGCTGACCCTTCGCAAAGCTTCCGAACGCGGCGCCGCCAATCACGGCTGGTTGAAGTCGTTCCACACCTTCTCGTTCGCCAACTACTGGAACCCCGCCGAGCAGGGTTTTTCTGACCTGCTGGTGATCAACGACGACCGCGTGGCGGCCGGTAAAGGCTTCGGCCAACACCCGCACCGCGACATGGAGATCTTCTCGTATGTGCTTGAAGGCGCCCTGGAACACAAGGACACCCTGGGCACCGGTTCGGTGATCCGCCCCGGCGATGTGCAACTGATGAGCGCCGGCAGCGGCGTGGCCCACAGCGAGTTCAACCACAGCCAGAGCCGTGGCGTGCACTTTTTGCAGATCTGGATCGTGCCCAATGTGACCGGCGCCGAGCCACGCTATCAGCAGGAGCATTTCAGCGAGGCGCAAAAGCGTGGGCGCTTGCAGTTGATCATCTCGCCGGAAGGCACCGACGGCTCCCTCAACGTACGCCAGGACGCACGGGTGTACGCCGGGCTGTTCAACGGTGACGAAAGCGCGACTCTGGACCTGCCGCCACAACGGCATGCCTACATCCACGTGGCCCGGGGCAGCGTTGAAGTCAACGGTCAGCGCTTGCAGGAAGGCGACGGCGCCAGGGTGCGGGACGAGCGATACATCTGCCTGAGCCAGGGCGAAGACGCCGAAGTGCTGGTGTTCGACCTGCGTCCCCACGACCTTCCGCAGATGCCATGACCGGTACGGCGGTGGCCCCAAAATGGGTCATCGCTGGCGTCGATAGTCACCATCAGTGCAATGAAGTTCTCTTAAAAAATCCAGCGCGTAACATCAACCCCATACCAAGCGACACCTGAATCGAACACCTAAATCAAACATTCGGAGCACACCATCATGAAACGCCAAATCCTGCTTAGCCTCGCTTTCTCGGTTTTCGCTGTAAACGCTTTCGCTCACCCTGTTGTCGCCGAAGGCGGCGCTGATCGCCTGATGGACAGCCGCGTTGCCGAAGGCGGTGCCGATCGTCTGCAAGAACGTGGCCTGGCCGAAGGCGGTGCGGATCGTCTGCAAGAGCGTGGCCTGGCTGAAGGCGGTGCCGATCGTCTGCAAGAACGTGGCCTGGCTGAAGGCGGCGCGGATCGTCTGCTGAGCAACCATGCATAACCCCGCGCTGTTGGCGGGACACCCCAAACCGGCCTGATCAGCCGGTTTTTTTTCGTCCGCAATAACCTTTCGCCCCCTTGATTCAGTCCGTAGTGACCAGGAACTTCTTGCGATAAGCCGCCGGCAGCATGCCCACCCGCTGCTGGAACAGTCGCCGAAACGAGTTGCTGTCTTCATAACCCACCGCGTAGGTAATGCTTTCCAGCGTCATGCGGCTGGATTCGAGCATCTGCTTGGCGCGCTCCAGACGCAGTGTTTGCAGGTAGGCAATCGGCGTCAGCCCCGTGGCGTCCTTGAAGCGCCGCTTGAAATTACGTGCGCCAAAGCCGAAGCGCTGGGCGACGTCATCGATCACCAGGGATTTGGCGAAGTGCTGCTCCAGCCAATGCTGCACCTTCAGGATATCGCCGTCGCCGTGGCTTTTGGGCAGCGACCACATGGCGTACACCGACTGCTCGGTGCGCACGTTGTCGATCAACAGGTACTTGCCGCAGGTCTGGGCCAGTTCCGGCGAACCGAAGCGACGGATCAGGTGCAGCATCAAATCCATCGCCGCACTGGCGCCGCCGCAGGTGATCACGCGGTTTTCTTCGCAGAGGATCTGCCCATCGTCCAGGTTCACCCCGGGATAACGCCTCCGGAACCACTCGGCGAACGCCCAATGGGTGGTCGCGCGCAGCCCTTGCAATACGCCGGTTTCAGCCAGCAGGAAGGTAGCCGTGCACATCGAAGCCAGTACGGTGCCGCGCGCATGTTGTTCCCGCAGCCACGGGCCATAGGCGGCGAAAGCAGGCAGTGCCTCTTTCAAGGTGAACAGAAACCCGGGAACCAGCACCAGGTCGGTCCGCCCAACCTGCGCCAGCGCGCTGTTTACCTGCAAACACTGCCCGCCCCAGGCATTCACGGCCTGGCCGTCGAGGGACGCGACGGTGATTTCAAAGGGCGGGCTGTCGGCGAACAGGTTGGCGGCGCTGAGCATTTCCAAAGCCAGGGTGGCACTGGCGGCGGAACATTGATCGGCGAGGAGCAAGGTGATGTGCATAAGGAAACCTTGTTTGCGCTTTTGGCATGCAATACGTCATTTACGCACCTACCTTAGCCGATTCCACGCCCTTACAGTGCAGCCATCGATCAACTGCCTGGCGTTTTTATGAATCTCTGGTTTCGCTTGCTGCACATGCTGTCCCGCCGCCCCTGGCGCACACCGGCCCATGGTTTGGACACCACGGTCATCCGCATGCGGGTCTGGCCGCTGGACCTGGACATCAACCGGCATGTCACCAATGGCCGCTACTTTTCCCTGGCCGATATCGCACGCATGGACTTCGTGTTGCGCACCGGCGCGTTTCGCGTGGCCTTGCGCAACAAGGCACTGCCGATCGTGGGCGACACCTGGGGCAAGTTCCGCCGCGAATTGAAACTGTTCGAAGCTTTCGACGTGCATACACGCATGCTCGGCTGGGACGCCAAATGGAGCTATATGGAGCATCGTTTTGTCAGCGGCGGTCGCGTAGTCGGCGTGGTGGTGATGCGCGGGCTGTTTCGCTCCGCCAAAGGCACCCTGCCCCCGGCGGACTTCCTGGGCGAATTGGGCCTGCCCGAAGCGTCGCCGGCCATGCCGCAATGGCTCAGCGACTGGGCGCGCAGTTGTGACGAGATGAGTGGACAGTTGCGGGAAGAAGAGCACACCTGAACAACACCTTTGAGGGTTCAGGTCAGGGGTAAGCCGATTGATTGTGATGAACAGGAATTACTGTGGTGAGCAGGCTTGCCGAATCGTCGTACCGCCCGCGCCGGGGCGCGCAGCGGCCCTGAGACCTGCCACCCCGTTTTTCTGGAGAAACGCGGTGATCTGGTTATAGACCAGCCAACCCCAGATGCTCGCGCAGGGTCGAGCCTTCGTACGCGGTGCGGAACAAGCCCTTGCGTTGCAGGTGTGGAATCACGCTTTCGACAAACTCAGTGAACGATCCCGGCAGGTAGCCCGGGGAAATCACGAATCCGTCGCAACCGCCCTGTTCGAACAACGCCGCCAACTGGTCAGCGATCTGTGCGCCGGTGCCCACCAGTTGCGGCACGCGCACGCTGCTGGCGAAGATGCGCCCGAGTTGCTCCAGGGTGGTGTCCGGGCCCTGCATCAGCAGCTTTTCGGCGGCAGCGGCATGGATCAGCGGCGACTGGGCGATCTCGGCCAGGGTAGCGCTCAGCGGGAATGGCGACAGGTCCACGTTCAGTTGCGAGGCCAGTGTCACCAGGCCCAACTCCGGCCGCGCCAGGGCATTGTGCCGGTCGCGCTTGGCGCGGGCTTCGGCTTCGCTGCCGCCAATGAACGGCATGACCGCCGTGAGCACTTTGCAGCTGTCAGCCCCGCGGCCTTGTTGCACCACTTGCGCACGCACGTCATCGCGAAACGCACGCATGGCCGCCAGGTGCGGGTGAATGGTGAAAATCGCCTCGGCCCAACGTGCCCCAAAGCGTCGTCCACGCCCGGACGAACCGGCCTGGATCAGCACGGGCCGGCCCTGGGGCGTGCGCGGAATGTTCAACGGGCCCTCGACCTTGAACCATTCGCCCTGGTGCTGCACCGACCGAATCAATGCCGGGTCCGCCAGCACACCGCTTTCGCGATCCAGCTTGAGGGCGTCCTTGCCCCAGCTGTTCCAGAGTTTCAGCGCGACTTCGACGAATTCGTCGGCGCGGTCATAACGCAGGTCATGTTCCAGATGCTTGTCCTTGCCGAACAGGCGCCCTTCGCTGTCGTTCATCGAGGTGACGATGTTCCAGGCCGCGCGGCCCCTGGACAGGTGGTCGAGGGTGGCGAACTCGCGGGCGATGTGCGCCGGTTCGTAATAAGTGGTGGAGCGCGTGGCGCCCAGGCCCAGCTTGCGGGTCTGCCCCACCAGATAAGACAGGATCGGCAACGGGTCGAGGCGCGTGGCGTCCTGGGCGCCATGGCGCAGGGCAAACTCGCGGGAGCCGCCCATCTGGTCGCCCACCGCGAGGCGGTCGGCGAAGAACAGAAAGTCGAACAACCCCTCTTCCACCACCCTGGCCACACGGGCGTAGTAATCGGGATCGAGGTAGTTGCCCTGGGTTTGCGGGTGGCGCCATACCGCATGGCTGTGCACCACCGGCCCGCTCAACAGGAATGCGGATAAATGGATCTGGCGGCTCATGGTTTTGGCGTCCACAGGGTGATATCGGCGGCTTTCAGCGGCTTGGGAATCAGCTTGGCGGCGTAGTAGGTATCGGCGATGCGTTGCTGTTCGGCGAGGTTGCCCACCTTGACCGGGATGATGTCGTAGCTGCGTCGGCTGTTGGCCAGTTCCACCGTGGCCGGTGGGATATTGCCCCACAACGGTCCGAGAATTTCAGCGGCTTCCCTGGGATGGGCTTTCACCCACTGGCCGGTCTCGCGCAGGGTGTCGAAGGTGGCTTGCAGCACCTCGGGATGCGCCTTGGCGAACTTCGTGGTGGCCAGGTAGAACCGGTTGTAGTCAGCGAGGCCATCCTTGCCGTCGGCGATTACCCGCACATGGTGCTCGAGTTGTTGGGTGGCAAGGAACGGGTCCCAGATGACCCATGCATCCACGCTGCCGCTGGCGAACGCCGCGCCGCCATCCGGCGCTTCGAGGTAACGCGGGGTGATATCGGCCAGGGTCAGCCCGGCTTTCTTCAGCGCAGAGATCAACAGAAAGTTGCTGCCCGAGCCCTTGGACACGGCCACCGTCTTGCCCTTGAGGTCGGCGAGGCTGTGGATCGGCGATTTGTCCTGCACGATGATCGCCTGGGCGCCGGGGGATGAGTTTTCCTGGGCGTAATAGGTCAACGGGGCATCGGCGGCCTGGGTAAACAGGGCGAAGGCATCGGCCACGTCCGCGTGCAGATCGACACTGCCGGCGTTCAGCGAGCTGAGCAGGCCGGTACTGAACTCATGCCAGCTGACAGTGAAACCCAGCGGCTTGAGGCGCTGTTCGAGCTGGCCATTTTGCTTGAGCAGAATCCACAACGTGGACGAACGCTGGTAGCTGATATCGAGGGTCTGTTCGGCGTGGGCTGCCGCTGCGGCAAATAGCAGGCTGGCGGCGATAACGATTTTCCTGAGGGTCATGAAAGGCCTTGGCGTAGAAACGGTGAAAGGAAGTTGCATATGCCCAAAGACGGCACAAAGCCTGGCAATAAAGTTAATTCGATTATATTAAGGACGAGCGATTATGAAAGAACCCTATAATTCTATCGTTATGCCCAATTCGTCGGACGGTGCAAAAAGCGCCCTAAGCTCAGATCCAAAGAGTATTTAGCGAATGGTTTTTAGAACTTTATGCTTGGCGATATTTCGCTGAAGATCGAGCTCGCCATGTCCATCCGTCGTCCTCTCATCGCTGTCCTGGGGCTACTGGCCTTTTCCGTGGCCATCAATGCCGAAGCCGAACAAACCCTGCGCATCGGCTACCAGAAGTCCTCCACCTTGATCACCCTGCTGAAAACCCAGGGCACCCTGGAAAAAGCGCTCAAGGCCGAGCATATCGACGTCACTTGGCATGAGTTCCCCAGCGGCTTGCCGCTGCTGGAAGCGCTCAACGTGGGCAACGTAGACATCAGCGCGGACGTGGCCGACACCGTGCCGATCTTCGCCCAGGCGGCCCAGGCCAAGCTCACCTACTTTGCCCAGGAAGCGCCATCGCCTTCGGCCCAAGCCATCGTGGTGCGCAAGGACTCGCCGATCCAGCAGCTTTCGGATCTCAAGGGCAAGAAAATCGCGGTGACCAAGGCCGCCGGCACCCACTATCTGTTGATCGCGGCGCTGGCCAAGGCCGGGTTGGCCTTCTCCGATATCGAACCGGCCTATCTGACGCCGGCCGACGGGCGTGCGGCGTTCGAAAACAACAAGGTCGATGCCTGGGTCACCTGGGAACCCTTCCTCACCGGCGTGCAACGCCAACTGCCGACGCGCACCCTGGCCGATGGCGCCGGGCTGGCCAGCTACAAACGCTACTACCTGACCGGCACGCCCTACGCCAAGGCCCACCCCGAGGTGTTGAACGTGGTGTACGCGCAACTGGAAAAAGCCGGCCAATGGGTAAAAGCCAACCCGCAGGACGCGGCGAAAATCCTCGGCCCGCTGTGGGGCAATCTGGACACGGCCACGGTCGAAGCCGCCAACGCCCACCGCAGCTACCAGGTACAGCCGGTGACGCTCGATCAGTTGGGCGAACAGCAGAAAATCGCCGATGCGTTCTTCAAGGCAGGGCTGTTGCCCAAGACGGTGGATGCCCAGGACGTGCAGACATGGAAGCCGTGAAAAGTTTCATTTGGCAAGCTGATCGGGTTGCCGCATAAAGGGCATTCCCTCTGCCAATGACCAGGTTCCTTCGCATGATTTTTGCCATTCACGCGCACTACAAACCCGATGTCGCCGAGCGCCGTACCGCCCTGCTGGCCAGCCACCGCGCCTATCTAGCCACCGTCGCGCAACGCATTGCGTTTGCCGGGCCGTTGCTCGACGCCCAAGGCGAACCGGTGGGCTCGCTGATGGTGGTGGACTTTGACGACGAAGCGCACGCCAAGGCGTGGCTGGCCGAAGAGCCTTTTACCCAGGGCGGATTATTCGCCAGGCTGGACCTGCAGATTTTCCAGAATCGCTGGCCGCAGAAAACCGGCTTTCCCGAGGTTTGATTCGATCCAGTGGGGTGAGCAGGCATTACTGTGGTGACCTGGATTTACTGTAGTGAGCAGGCTTGTCCTGCGCCGGGCCGCGCAGCGGCCCTGAAACCAGACGCCGCATTTCTGTCAGAAGAAAACCCTGCTCACTGCAAACTGTCACAGCAGGGTGCGGGCCAGGGCCTTTTTCCACTCGGTATAACGCGCTGACATGGCCGGATCGTCCTGCGGTTCGAACCGCTCGCGCTGGCGTTCCAATTGCGCCAAGGCTTCATCGCTGGCCCAGATTCCCAGCGCCCTGCCCGCCAGGTGCGCCGCGCCCAATGCCGAGACTTCCGGGGACAGGCTGCGCACAACAGGACGTTGCAACAGGTTGGCGAGAAACTGCATCAGCCAGCGGTTGCGCGTCGCCCCGCCGTCGACCCAGAGTTCCTTCAGCGGCGTACCGATATCCTGCTGCATGGCCTCGAAGACATCTCGAATCTGATAGCCGATGGACTCCAGCGACGCCCGCAGAATATGCGCGCCCGAGGTGGCTTCGGTGAGCCCGCAGATCAGGCCACGGGCATCGGCTTGCCAATGCGGCGCGCCCAGCCCGGACAGCGCCGGCACGAAGTACACGCCACCGTTGTCGGGCAACTGCGCCGCCTGCTCGGTCAAGACATCCAGCGATTCTCCCGCCACCAGCCGCGATGCCCACTGCACGGCAGCGCCGGTGTGGACGATATTGCCTTCCATGCCAAACGTGGCGTTGCCGCCGTCGTGCCAGGCCAGGGTGGTGGACAGGCCATGGGTGGACGCAATCGGGCCGCTCATGGGGGTCATCAGGGATGAGCCGGTGCCCAGCGTGGCCTTGACCAGTCCCGGGGCGAAACCGCCCTGCCCGTACAGCGCAGCATGGGAGTCGCCGATCATCGACATCACCGCAACACCACCGGGCAACGCACCGGCTGCAACGGTGTCGGCGAAGAAACCGGCGCTGGGCTGGATCGGCGCCAATGCGGCCAAGGGGATGGCGAACAGGTCCAGCAGCTCAGGGTCCCAGGCGCCGGTGTGCAGGTTGAACAATTGGGTGCGCGCGGCGTTGGAATAGTCGGTGGCAAACACCCGGCCGCCACTGAGCTTCCACAGCAACCAGCTGTCGACGGTGCCCAGGCAGATGTCGCCGGCGGCGGCGCGGGCATGGCCGTTGTCCAGATGGTCGAGGATCCAGCGGAACTTGCCGGCGGAAAACATCGGGTCGAGGGCCAGCCCGGTTTTTTCCAGGATCCGCGCCTCGTGCCCCTGGGCATGCAGTTGCGCGCACAACGCCGTGGAGCGACGGCATTGCCAACTGATGCACGGCGACAACGGCTCGCCGGTGTACCGATCCCAGGCCACCACCGACTCGCGTTGGTTGCTGATGGCCAGTGCGGTGATCGGACGGTCGACCTGAGCCAGGCATTCTTCGATGGCCGCCAGGGTGGCGTGCCAGATCGCCAGGGGATCCTGCTCGGAAAACCCGGCCTGGGGATGGCTGATGCTCAATGGCCGCGCGCCGCGGGCAATCACTTGCCCGCGCTCGTTGACCAGCACCGCCTTGGCGTTGCTGGTGCCTTCATCTATCGCCAGGATCAGCGGAGCTTGGTTAGTCATGGGGTCACCGCAACCGAGTGGCAGCCGCCACGATCCCAGCTGCATCGATGTGATGCAAGGCGCGGGTGGGTTCGCGGGCGCCGGCGGCGGCGTATTCGCCATCGCCGATGCCGAGACGGATCAGCGCGATGCCCAGCCCGGCCTCGGCCAGCACCTCGGCGACCAGGCTGCCGACGCCACCATTGATGTTGTGTTCTTCCACGGTGATCACCGCACGCGTGCCGCTCAGGGCACTGAGCAAGACGTCCCGCTGCAACGGGCGGATAGACGACAGGTTGATCACCTGCGCCTGGATGCCCTGCCCGGCCAGCGTGGCCGCCGCGTCCACCGCTTCATGCACCACGGAGCCCAGGGCGACGATGCTCACGTCGGCCCCCTGGCGCAGGATATCCACCTGGCCCGGCTGGAATCGATAGTCGCCCGCATGGACGTCGGGCAAGGCCTTACCGTCGAGCCGGATGTACACCGGGCCGTTGTGGCGCAGGGCGTAATCAACGATCTGGCGACACTCCACGGCATCGGCCGGGGCGAAAATCTGCACATTGCCGAAGCCGCGCATCACCGAAATATCGTCGAGGCTGTGGTGGGTGCTGGCGAGCGGGCCGTAGCTGGCACCGGCATTGAGGCCGAACATTTTCACATTGGCCTGGTTGTAGCAGACGTCCACCTTGATCTGCTCATTGGCCCGCGAAATCAGGAACGGCGCGGCATTGCAGGTGGTCGCGATCTTGCCGCCCAACGCCAGCCCGGCGGCAACGCTGACCAACGACTGCTCGGCAATGCCGACGTTGACCAGCCGCTCGGGGAAGCGCTGCGCGAACGGGCCGATCTTGGCCGTGGACGTGGAATCGCTGACCACCGGCACCAGGTCCAGGCCTGCGTCGACGGCGGCAATGAACGCCTCCACCATGACGCTCGCCAGATGTTCACTCGCCATGATTCAACTCCTCCAGTGCTGCGTTGATTTCGTCACCCTTGGGCACGCGGTGGTGCCATTCGGGACGGGCTTCGATAAACGACACGCCCTTGCCTTTGATAGTGTGAGCGATCAACACCTGGGGCGCGCCCGTGCGGGTCTGCATGTTTTCCAGGGTTTCGATCAACTGACCCACGTCGTTGCCGTCGCACTCGCTGACGGTGAAGCCGAAGGCGGCCCATTTCACGTCCAGCGGGTCCAGCGGCATGATCTCGGCGGTCAGCCCGGCCAGTTGCAGTTTGTTCTTGTCGACGATCACGAACAGGTTATCCAGGCCGTATTTGGCCGCCGCCATCGCCGCTTCCCAGTTCGACCCTTCGGCCAGCTCGCCGTCGCCGGTCAGCACATAGATACGTTTTTTGCTGCCGGACATCTTCGCCGCAAGCGCCAGCCCTACCGCCACCGGCAAGCCGTGGCCAAGGGCGCCGGTATTGAGTTCGATACCGGGGGTTTTCTGGCGTACCGGATGGCCGGGCAAATGGGAGTTGAAATGCTGATAGGTCGGCAACCAGTCGACCGGGATGTAACCCGCCTGCGCCAGGCAGCAGTACAAACCGCCCACGCCGTGGCCCTTGCTCTGGATATAGATATCGCGCTCAGGGTCTTCGGTGCGTTCCGGGCCGGTATTGAGAATGCGGAAATACAGGGTCGCGAGAATATCGGTCTCCGACAGGTCGGCCCCGGTATGCCCGCCGGCAGGCGAATCGGCATTGAGGCGTATCACGTGGCGCCGGATCAGGCGGGCCTGTTCTTTGATCTGGTGGGCGTCGTACTGGAAGGCATTCATGCAGCGGCTCCTTTGAGGCTGACCACGCGGGTGAAAGTGTTCAGCACTGCATTTGAATATTTATTCAGCACTGACAATATATTTCTATTTAGACGCCGATCCACCACGCGGTCAAGGGACCGAACAGCGGAAAAATGAAATAAATCCCTCGGACAGACGGCCAAAATCCTACGGCGGCTTATCTATCCCGTGGCTTTGCGCCAGGTGAAAGCAGCGAGCTAGAGGCATACATGAAAAATTAAGCGCTTGACTTTGCCACGGTGTCACTGGAATCTGAATTAACAGTCAGGCACGCATAAATATTCAAGCGACCTGAAAGCACTCCAAAAAAAATAAATCAGGAGAACACTGTGGACGCCAAAGCCTCTGTCCATCACCCGGCCGACCTCAAGCCGACCCGCCGCCCACGGCTGGTGAAACTGCTCCCCAGCAATATCGGCGGCCCGCTGATCGGCCTGGTGCTGCTGGTGCTGGTCTTCTCCTTCAGCTCCGAATTCTTCTTCTCGTTGCGCAATGGCCTGAACATTCTTGATCAGGTCACCGTGCTGGGCATCCTGGCAATCGGCATGACGGCGGTGATCGTGATCGGCGGCATCGACCTGTCAGTCGGCTCGATCCTCGCCTTCTCGATGATGATGCTCGGCTGGCTCTATCAGGACCAGGCGATACCGCTGGGTTTCGCCATCCCGATCTCGATTGCCAGCGGCATGCTCGCCGGGCTGGTGTCCGGCGCGCTGATCACCTACGCCAAGCTGCCACCGTTCATTGCCACGCTGACCATGATGTCGGTGGCGCGCGGCCTGGCGAACATCCTCACCGAAGGTCGGCAGATCGTCGGTTACCCGGACTGGTTCACCAGCCTGGCCACGGTTCGGCATTTCGGTTTCTTGTCGGCCACGGTCGGGTTGTTTCTGGTGATGCTGCTGGTGGCATGGGTGTTCCTGCGCTTTCGTGCCGGTGGTCGCAACCTCTACGCCATGGGCGGCAGCCCGGAAGTGGCGCGCCTGTCGGGCATCAAGGTGCGCGCGATCACCTTGTGGGTCTACGCCGTCAGCGGCGCCCTCGCCGGCATCGCCGCCGTCACCCTGGCCGCGCGTCTCGACTCATCCCAACCCAGCGCCGGCCTGAGCCTGGAACTGGATGCCATCGCCGCCGTGGTGATTGGCGGCGCCAGCCTCAGCGGCGGTGTCGGCAGCATCGGCGGCACCCTGGTGGGCGTGCTGATCATTGGCGTGTTGCGCAATGGCCTCAACCTGCTGGGCGTCTCGCCCTTTATTCAACAAGTGGTGATCGGCGTGGTCATCGCCCTGGCCGTGACCATCGACACCCTGCGCCGCCGCTCCAGCACTGCCCGTTAAACCTGTTCGACAGTTGACACCCTCCAACAATAAAACCAGGAGTCACCGACATGTTCAGCCCCAAGAAACTGCTGCTTGCCACCGCCCTCGCCGCCGCGACCCTCACCACTGCCGGCACCACCTGGGCCAAGGATTTGACCATCGGCCTGGCCGTGGCGAACCTGCAGGCCGACTTCTTCAACCAGATCAAGCAGTCGGTGGAAGCCGAGGGCAAAGCCAAGGGGGTCAAGGTGATCACCGTGGACGCCCAGGGCAACTCGTCCACCCAGGTCAGCCAGATCGAAGACCTGATCACCCGTCAGATCGACGTGCTGATCTACATTCCGGCCGGCGCCACCGCCGCCGGCGTGCCGGTGAAAGCCGCCAAGGCAGCGGGCATCCCGGTGATCGCCGTGGACCGCAACGCCCCCGACGCGCCGGGCGACACCTTTATCGCCAGCGACAGCGTGGCCGGCGCCAAGACCCTGGCCGAATACGTGGGCAAGATCACCGACGGCAAGGGCCGCATCGCCATCCTGCAAGGCCAGTTGGGCACCACGCCGGAAATCGACCGCGCCAAAGGTTTTGAGGAAGGCCTCAAAGCGTTCCCGGACCTTAAGGTCGTGGCCCAGCAACCCGCCGAATGGGCCCAGGACAAAGGCTTCGCCGTGGCCCAGGACCTGCTCCAGCGTGACCCGAACATCAGCGTATTCTTTGGTCGCGCCGACGCCATGGCCCTCGGCGCCGCCCAGGCGGTGAAGGTCGGCAACCTCGATCATAAAGTCGTGGTGGTGGGTTTCGACGGCGACGTGGCCGGGCTCAAGGCCGTGCAAAGTGGCGTGCTGAACGCGACCATGACTCAGCAGACCCAGAAGATGGGCCGCCTGGCCGTGTCCTCGGCCATCGACCTGAAGGCCGGTAAAGACGTACCCAAGGAGCAATTGCTGCCGACCGTGCTGACCACTCAAGAAAACGTCGCGCCGTTCCTGCAACAGCACCCGTGAACCCGGAGGTCGTCATGAACGCAGCCGCTCTGGAACAGCCCGCCGAGGCGGTGCTGTGCCTGCGTGATATCAGCAAGGCCTACGGCCCGGTACAGGTGCTGTCCCAGGTGAACGTGGACATTCGCCCCGGTGAAGTGCTGGCCCTGCTCGGCGAAAACGGCGCGGGCAAGTCCACCTTGTCGTCGATCATCGCGGGCCTGGTGCAACCCGAAGCCGGGGGCAGCATGACCTGGCTCGGGCAGCCCTACGCGCCAAACTCGCCGGGGGCCGCACTGGGGGCCGGGATCGGCCTGATTCACCAGGAAATCCGCCTGCTGCCGCAATTGTCGATCGCCGAAAACATCTTCGTCGGCCGCCTGCCCATGCGTCACGGGCGGGTGGACCGCGAGTACATCGAGGCCCAGGCGCAGATCCAGCTGGAACGCCTGGGACTCAAGGTACCGGCGTCACGCAAAGTCGAGGGCCTGAGTGTGGCGGCCCAGCAACTGGTGGAAATCGCCAAGGCGCTGACGCTCAAGGCGCGACTGCTGATTCTCGATGAACCCACGGCGGCCCTGGGCGGTGAAGAAACCGAGCTGCTGTTTCAGCAGGTCGAACGACTCAAGGCCGAAGGCGTGTCGTTCATTTACATCAGCCATCGCCTGGAAGAAATCGCGCGCATCGCCGACCGCGTGCTGGTGCTGCGCGACGGTCGCCAGATCGCACTGCACGCCACGGCCCAGGTGCCGGTGCGCGAGCTGGTGGAACAGATGGTCGGGCGCAGCCTGGAACGGATTTTCCCCACCCTGCACGCGCCCCAGGAGCGGGTGATGTTGCAGGTCAAGGACTTGAGCTGCCGCGAATTCGCCTTGCACGGCATCGATTTCAGCGTGCGTGCCGGTGAAGTGTTCGGGATTGCCGGGGTGGTCGGCGCTGGGCGGACCGAGCTGGTGCGTACCCTCGCCGGTGCGGCCCAGGACATTCAGGGGCATATGGTGCTGGACGGTGCAGTGCGCCAATTGCGCTCGCCTTTCGAGGCGATCCAGGCCGGCGTGGTGCTGGTACCCGAGGACCGCAAGCAGCAAGGCGTGGTGGTGGAACACCGCATCGAAGACAACTTGATCTACGGCAACACCGACCTGCTGGATAAACGCGGCTGGGTGCTCCCTGCCCCGCTGCGCGAATTCGCCCGCACGGCGGTGGCGCGGCTGGGCGTGAAAGGCGCGCCGCAATCGCGCATTTCCAGCCTGTCCGGCGGCAACCAGCAGAAGGTGATCATTGCCAAATGGCTGGCGCGCAATCCCAAGGTCTTCATCCTCGATGAGCCCACGCGCGGCATCGACGTGGGTGCGCGGGCAGCGATCTATGAAGTGATCGCCGACCTGGCCGCCAAGGGCATGGCAGTGATTGTGGTGAGTTCCGACCTGGATGAGGTGCTGGGACTTTCTCACCGCGTGATGGTGATGAGCCGCGGGAGGCAGATGGGGATTCTGGCGCGTGGCGAGGCCACTCCGGTGTCGGTGATGGAGATGGCCACGGCCTAGTGCCCTACCCTCACAAACAATGAAGATCCACTGTGGGAGCGGGCTTGTGTGGGAGCAAGCCCGCTCCCACAGGGGTTCGGTGAGATTTCAACTAACGGAGCTATTTATGCAATTGTTCAGTCTTAAGGGCCAGGTCGCCTTTGTCACCGGTGCCGGCAGCGGTATTGGCCAGGCCATTGCCGTCGGGCTGGCCGAGGCCGGTGCCGATGTGGCCTGTTTCGACCTGCCGAACAGCCCCGGCATCGCCAGTACCGTCGAGCGCATCCAGGCCCTGGGCCGTCGCGCCCTGGCGCTGGGTGGCACGGTCACCGAACGCGCCGTACTGGACGCAGCGGTAGCCCGTACCGAGTCCGAACTGGGTGAACTGAGCGTCGCGGTCAACTGCGCCGGCATCGCCAACGCCCAGGCCGCCGAAGACCTCGAGCTGCAACGCTGGCAGACCATGCTGGACATCAACCTCACCGGGATTTTCCTGAGTTGCCAGGCCCAGGCCGCGGTGATGCTGCCCCGGGGCAAGGGCGCTATCGTCAATATCGCGTCCATGTCCGGCAGCATCGTCAACCGTGGGCTGTTGCAGGCGCACTACAACACCTCCAAGGCCGGGGTGATCCACTTGAGCAAAAGCCTGGCGATGGAATGGGCCGACAAGGGCCTGCGCGTGAATTGCATCAGCCCCGGCTACACCGCCACGCCGATGAACTCGCGGCCGGAAGTGGCCGATCAGGTGAAGATCTTTGAACAGACCACGCCCATGGGCCGTATGGCCAGCGTGGAAGAAATGGTCGGCCCGGCGATTTTCCTGGTCAGCCAGGCATCGTCGTTCTGCACCGGTGTCGACCTGCTGGTCGATGGCGGTTTCGTGTGCTGGTAAGCCTTTTTTCTGGAGCCTTTTGTCATGTCGCAACGTTTCAGCGGTAAAACCATCGTGATCACCGGCGCCTGCCGTGGCATCGGCGCCGGCATTGCCGAGCGCTTCGCCCGCGAAGGCGCCAACCTGGTGCTGGCCTCCAACGACCTGGAGCGCGTGACCTTCACCGCCGACCAACTCGCCCAGGAATACGGCGTCAACGCCCTGGCCATGGCCATCGACGTGACCCGCGAAGAGGACATCGAAAAGCTCTACCGCGAAGGCCACGCGCGCTTCGGCAGCATCGACGTGTCGGTGCAGAACGCCGGCATCATCACCATCGACCACTACGACAAAATGCCCCGCGCCGACTTCGACAAGGTGCTGCAAGTGAACACCACCGGCGTGTGGCTGGGCTGCCGCGAAGCGGCCAAGTACATGGTCAAGCAAGGCAGTGGGCGACTGATCAATACCTCGTCCGGCCAGGGTCGCCAGGGTTTCATCTACACGCCCCACTACGCCGCGAGCAAAATGGGTGTGATCGGCATCACCCAAAGCCTGGCGCTGGAACTGGCGCGTCACAACATCACGGTCAACGCGTTCTGCCCGGGCATCATCGAAAGCGAAATGTGGGACTACAACGACCGCGTCTGGGGCGAAATCCTCAGCACCGAAGAAAAACGCTACGGCAAGGGCGAACTGATGGCCGAATGGGTCAAGAACATTCCCCTGCGCCGCGCCGGCAAACCTTCGGATGTGGCGGGCCTGGTGGCGTTCCTGGCGTCGGACGATGCGGCTTATCTCACCGGGCAGGCGATCAATATCGACGGCGGCCTGATCATGTCGTGAGGGTTTGGTATCCTCACCGGCATTGATACATCAACCGAGGCCTTCATGAGCCAGATCGAAGAACAGCGCCTGATCACCAAGATCGCGAGCCTCTATTACGAAGAAGGGCTCAAGCAGTCCGAGATTTCCACGCAGCTGGACCTGTCGCAGTCGTTCATCAGCCGCGCCCTGCGCCGAGCGCTGCAGGACGGCGTGGTGAAGATCAGCGTGATGCGCCTGCAAGGCCTGCACCTGGAGCTGGAAACCCAACTCCAGCGCCGCTACGGCGTACGTCGGGTGATCGTGGTGGAAGCCACCGAACCCGGCAACGATGAGAGCATCAAGCAGGCCATCGGCTCGGCCGCCGCGCATTACCTGGAGACCAGCCTGTCGCCCCAGGACCATATCGGCATTTCATCCTGGAGCAGCACCATCCGCGCCATGGTCGGCCACTTGCATGCGCAACCGGGCAAGCAAGGCGCCGAGGAAGTGGTGCAGTTGCTCGGCGGCGTCGGCAACAAAGGCGCCTTCGAAGCCACCCTGCTCACCCAGCGTCTGGCCACCCTGCTCAACTGCCCGGCGTTCCTGCTGCCCTCGCAAAGCATCGAGCAATCGGTGGAAAGCAAACAGCGCATCGTGCAGATGGAAGAGGTCAAGGAGGTGCTGCAACGCTTTGACAGCATCACCCTGGCCATCGTCGGCATCGGCGACCTGGAGCCCTCGCAGCTGCTGCGCAACAGCGGCAACTACTACACCGAAGACATGCTGCGCCTGCTGGCCGAACGTGGCGCGGTGGGCGATATCTGCCTGCGCTACTTCGATGCCCAGGGCAAACCGGTGCTGGAAGAAGATGAAGAATTCGTGGTGTCGGTGGCCTTGCCGAAACTGCGCTCGATCCAACGCGTGCTCGGCCTGGCCGGCGGGCTGAACAAGGTGCAGGCGATTCGTGGCGCGCTCAAGGGCGGCTACCTCGACATCCTGATCACCGACCTCGATACCGCCCAGGCGTTAAACCACTAACCCCCTTTCAGGAGACTGCCGCCCATGACGTCCAAGCTCGAACAACTCAAGCAATTCACCACCGTGGTCTGCGACACCGGCGATCTGGAGGCCATCAGCCGCCTGCGTCCGGTGGACGCTACCACCAACCCATCGCTGCTGCTCAAGGCCGCCGCCATTCCCGAATACGCCGAACTGCTGCGCAGCGCCGTGGCCCATGCCAAGGGTGATGTGGACGTGGCGTGCGATCATTTCGCGGTGTCGGTGGGGGCCGGGATTCTCAAGGTGATTCCGGGGCGCATCTCCACCGAAGTCGACGCGCGCCTGTCGTTCGACGAAGAAGCGCTGTGGGCCAAGGCCAACCAGTTGATCGCCCTGTACGACCAGGCCGGCATCGGCCGCGACCGCGTACTGATCAAGCTGGCCTCGACCTGGGAAGGCATCCGCACCGCCGAGCGCCTGGAAAAGGCCGGCATCCAGACCAACCTCACCTTGCTGTTTTCCTTCGCCCAGGCCGCGGCCTGCGCCGATGCCGGGGTGTTCCTGATCTCGCCGTTCGTGGGTCGCATCTACGACTGGTACCGCAAGAACACCGGCCTGGACTACACCGGCGCGGATGATCCGGGCGTGCAGTCGGTGACACGCATCTACAACTACTACAAGGCCAACGCCATTCCAACGGTGGTGATGGGCGCCAGCTTCCGCACCCTCAGCCAGATCGAACAGTTGGCGGGTTGCGACCGCCTGACCATCAGCCCGGACCTGCTGCAAAAACTGGCCGAAGACAACGGCACGCTGGAACGCAGACTGGTGCCGGGTGCCACGGGCGAAGCACGCCTGCAACTGGACGAAGCGCAGTTCCGCTGGGCGTCGAATGAAGATGCGATGGCCACCGAAAAACTCGCCGAAGGCATTCGCCAGTTCGCGCGGGATCAGGAAAAGCTCGAACAGCTGCTGGGCAACGCCTGACGGCGGACGCCCCCCTGATCCCGGGGGGGCGTTTACGGTGAAACGCTTTGGGACGCGACGTTCTCGAACGGGATGGGCACTGACTTGATCGCGCCATCCAGGTTGCGATAACGGTGATAGACACCCGCGGAGGGCAGCAACCGTCCGCGCTCGACCACACGGCGGCCGTCGAGCACGTAGCGCACGGTCTGTTCGGTGCCCTGCGCGTCACTGTCGGCGGCGCGCAGATCCTGTGCCACGACGCGCATGGATTCCTCGATGCAGCGCTCCAGTTGTTCGTTCACCTTGGCCGCTTCCAGGCGCCCGTCGTCGATGCATTGCGCACCGCAACTGCGGAAAGGCTGCCCCACCACTTCAACCCGACGCTGGTACAGCACGGAGCCGGCGATGTCCTGGACCTGCACGCGGTTGATCAGCATGAAACTGCCACGGTCGGCACTGAGCATCAGGCGCGGCTCGATCAACAGCAACCCGCTGACCTGCCCTTGCGCCGCCGGAATTCCCGCCGCCACACTGCTGTCGCGATAACGCCGGGTGAACACCTCATCGAGGTTCTGCTCACCGAGCAGCGCCACCATCGGACGGGCGTCGTTTTCGGCACTGGTGCGTGCATCGCGCTCCAGCGCACCGACGCCGGTACGGGTGTTGATGGCACTGGCGATCAGCAACCCCACCACACCGCCGGCCTGCACCGCACTGCGCGTGACGTTGTCACTGACCTGGGCTGCGTTCTGTGCGTTCTTGCTGTCGATCACCATCGAGGCGCTGACCAGCCCGTCCTTCGGCAACCGCACTTCGACCTTGGCGCCGTGGGCGTTGAGGTAAGACTGTGCGGAGGGCGTGTTGAAGCTCGGCTCTGCCACCTGCTGCTGGGCACAGCCGCCCAGCAGCAAGTGAGTGGCGATCAGCAGGACACCGCCTGCCCGCTTCATTGGGCGAACGGCGTGATGACCAGTTGGCGGCTGCTGTCCACGGCCTGGTAGTAGGCATTGGACAGGTTGTTGTAGTTGGGTTGATCCCACTCGCCCTGGGCCGGCTGCGTCACTGCGAACGGTTTGTACCAGAGCATGTGGTTGTCATGCAGGTCGATGACCAGGCCCATGCCACCCACTTGTGGCGTCGGCACGCTGGTCGGCACCACACTGTAGTAGGTGCGGTAAGCGCCGCTGGCGGTGTAGGAAATCAGCAGCAGACGATCAACCCCGTACTTGGCTTGCAGGGGCGTCAGGTCGCGACCGAAATAACCTTCGCGGAATTTGTTTTCCTTGAATTGCTTGATATCCACCGTCTCGTCGATGCGCTTGGCCTTGTAACCCTTGGCCACCAGTTTGGCGACGATCTCATCGGGAATGCTCGCGGTGTCTTGCAGCTTCCAGGTGCTGACCTGGGTGCTGAGCTTGCTGTTGATGCCCTTGTTGATAGCCAGGTCCAGCAGGCCCTGGTTACCGCCCAGTACCAGCTCCGACGGCGGCAGCGGGGTCATGGCCACCCCGATGGTCTGGTTCTTGTCAGCCCAGAACTGCGAGTCGAGCTCGATGGGTTTCTGGATATTGGCGGCACAGCCAAACAGGCCGGAGCAGACGAGCATCAAGGCAACGCAGTTACGGAACGCGCGAAATCCCACGGGAAAATCCTTTTAGGGGAGAGAGGTTTATCAGCAGTGTGGGTGGTGGTGGGCGAAAAAAGATATCACCTTGCCATCACTGGCTGGCGATATTAAAAGGCAGGGAAAATGGCGTCAACTTAATAACTATGGGATGGGTGTGAAGCGACCAGTGGTCGTAGCTCGCGCAAGCGCTGGTTGCCGCTTTCTTTGCCCTAAAACCTGCTTACAACTGGAAGAAGAGTTGCAGCCGAAGCTGAACTAGCATTGCCCTTGAGTAAGTCAATGGCGTACATTTGCTATGATTTTTATTGAGACCCCTATTTTTACCCGGCGAATAACGGAGCTTATGAATCACGATGCTTACCTGACCCTGCAGGTAGCACTGATGGTGAACCCGACCGCTGGAGATGTGATTGAAGGAACAGGCGGCATACGAAAGATCCGAGTCGCCGCAAAGGGCCACGGCAAGCGTGGAGGCGCCCGGGTAATCTACTACCACTTTGTAACGGCCTCTAAAATCGCGTTATTGATGATCTACACAAAGAACGAACAGCAAGACCTGACAAACGATGAACGCAAAGCACTGAAAGCCGTCATCGAACACTGGAGATAACCATGAGCAAATTCTTTGATGAGCTGATGGAAAGCGTGCAACAGATGGATGAAATCGTCCGAGGCGAGCGTCAGCCCTCCCGCGAATTTGTCGTCAACGCGCTTCAAGTCAAAGAAATACGCAAGGCTACCGGCCTGACCCAAGCTAAATTCGCTGCGATGATCGACGTTCAAATCGGTACGCTACGCAATTGGGAACAAGGCCGCAGGGAACCGACGGGCCCCGCCAAGGCTTTACTTCGGGCCATCCATAACGACCCTGTGCATGTGCTCAACGCCTTGGCCATCTGAGGCCGGTAGCGGGCCGTCTCAAAACGGCCCTTTTGTCATCACCCGCTCATCGATGAACCCGCGCAACACGCCGATTCGTTGGGTATAGGCATCGCCCAGGCAACTGACTTTCTCACCACAGGCACGACGTTGCTTGAGCCAGGCGGCTTGCCCGTCCATCAAGGCGTCGCGCCCGCCCATGGCCATGAAGTGTTTGCTCAGGTCGTAGAGCAACGCCAGGGTGACGTCCTGGTCGTTGAGCTTGAGGTGGGTGCAGATGGCGATTTCGTCGGGCGTCTTGGCCTTTGCGCAATCGAAGCTCGCAGCAGAGCTGGAAGGGCTGAGCAGCAGTGCGGACGCACTGGCCAGAATCGCGAAAACAGCGGATTTGTTGATCACGGATTGACTCCTCAATGGCGTGCTACGCCCTGCCCGTAGCGGTGAATCGCCAGGCAGTAACCGATCAATGCCAGCGCCGCCAGCAAGCCGCCGGCAACGCCGACCCAGGCAAAGCCGAAGTGGCTGCCGACCCAACTGCCCATCAGGGCACCGCCGCCGATGCCGATGTTGTAGATGCCGGAAAACATCGCCATGGCCACGTCGGTGGCGTCCGGGGCCAGCACCAGCACCTTGGATTGCATCGCCAGGCCGAAGCCCATGATGGCCATGCCCCAGAACACGGCGAGGATGACCAGGTACGACTCGGCCCCGCTCAACGGCAGCAACAGCGCCAGGCACGCCGCCAGCAGGAACACCGTGCTGACCACGAATAGATGGGGATTGAAGCGGTGCACGAGGCTGAACAACAGCGAGCCGATAATCCCCGCGCCACCAAACACCAACAGGATCAGGGTCACGGCGTTGCCGCCCATGCCGGCGACACCTTCAACGAACGGTTCGATGTAGCTGTAGGCGGTGAATTGCGCGGTGACCGTCATGGCGGTCAGCACGTAAAGCGCCACCAGCGCCGGGCGCTTGAACAGCAGCGGCAGGCTGCGCAGCGAACCGGAGTTCTGGCTGGGCAGCAGCGGCAAGGTGCGCGCCAGCCAGAACACCAGGCCGGCGGCGAAGGCGCCAATCACCAGGAACGTGGTGCGCCAGCCCATGGCTTCGCCAAGCAGACGCCCCAGGGGAATACCCAGGACCATCGCCAGCGATGTGCCGGTCGCCAGCAGGCCCAGGGCCTGAACCTGCTTGCCCTCCGGCGCCAGGCGCACTGCCAGGGACGCGGTGATCGACCAGAACAGCGCATGGGACAGTGCGATGCCGACCCGGCTGAGCATCAGAATGCCAAAGCTGGTGGCGATGCTGGACAGCACATGGCTGGCGATAAACAGGCCGAACAGTACGATCAGCAGCTTGCGCCGCTCGACGTTGCGAGTCAGCAGCATCACCGGCAGCGAGGTCAGGGACACGATCCACGCATAGATGGTGAGCATCAGGCCGACGCTGGCGATGGGCATGTCGAAGCTGGCGCCAATGGCGCTGAGCAGCCCGACGGGGACGAATTCGGTGGTATTGAATACAAAGGCGGCCAACGCGAGAGCGATGACCGGTTGCCAGTTGGCTTGGGGCGTTGCGGCGGAAATGCTCATTGACGGCTGTCGTACTCGGTTTCAGCGCTGATCAAGCCGGCCCAGTGCCGACCCTTGAGCAGCGCCGAAAAATAGTAACACGCCGCGTCAGGGATCGACCTGCCCCATCAACTCCGGAATCGACTCCGGTCGCTTGGCATATCGCTGCGCCAGTGCCGCGCAGACCATCAACTGAATCTGGTGAAACAGCATCAGCGGCAGGATCAACACGCCCATGGTGGCCCCGGCGAACAGCACCTGTGCCATCGGCACCCCGGTCGCCAGGCTTTTCTTGGAACCGCAGAACAAGATAGTGATGCGGTCTTCCTGATTAAACCCGAACGCCTTGCCCAGGACGGTCGACGCCACCAGCACCAGCCCCAGCAGCACACAGCACGCCACCACCAGGCCGCCCAGTTCCCACAGCGGAATCTGGTGCCAGATGCCTTCGTTGACCGCTTCGCTGAACGCGCCGTAGACCACCAGCAGGATTGAACCCTGGTCGACGAACTTCAGCCAGGCTTTATTGCGCCCCACCCAGGCACCGATCCAGCGCCGGGCAATTTGCCCTGCGACAAACGGCAGCAAGAGTTGCACGCTGATCTTCACGATGGCGTCGACGGTCGAGCCGCCATCGCCATGCACATTGAGCAGCAGGGTCACCAGCAACGGCGTAAGGAAAATACCGAACAGGCTCGACGCCGCCGCACTGCAGATCGCCGCCGGGATATTGCCGCGCGCCAGGGAGGTGAAGGCAATCGCCGATTGCACCGTGGCCGGCAAGGCGCAGAGGTACAGCATGCCCATGTACAGGTCTTTGCCGATCAGCGGCGACAGCACCGGCTTGAGCGCCAGGCCCAGCAGCGGGAACAGCACGAAGGTCAGGCTGAACACCAGCAGGTGCAGGCGCCAGTGGCCGGCACCGGCAAGAATGGCCTCGCGGGACAGTTTGGCGCCATGCAGGAAAAACAGCAGCGCGATGGCCAGGTTGGTCACCCAACCGAAGGCCACGGCGGTCTGGCCGCTGGCGGGCAACAGGGAGGCGAGAACCACCGTGGCGATCAGCGTCAGGGTGAAATTGTCAGGCAAAAAACGCGGGCGGGTCATAAGCAAATCTTCCAGGGGTTGCCAAGAGCATCGCCGCGACTCTAACGTAACAGCCTGTTACCGACTAACGCCAATGAGCCAGTAAATGCCGCCTAAAGGACATGACAAAACCGTCCGCCGCAGTGTCCCCGGGCTCTCCAGCCTGCCAAGGCCGGTGTATGGACGCACCGAATCCTTGCCCAATCGCGCACTGACCCGCCGGCACAGCCACCCGTGGGTGCAGCTGTCCTACGCGATTTCCGGGGTGCTGGAGATCCAGACCAGCGTCGGACGTTTCGTCGCCCCGCCCCAACGTGCGGTGTGGATCCCGGCGGGCGTGCCGCATCGGGTATTCAGCTCGCCCCATACCGAGATGCGCAGCCTGTACCTGGATTGCAGCGTCACCGCCTGG
The DNA here is from genome assembly GCF_054071875.1 of Pseudomonas sp. SDO524_S393. Classification (NCBI taxonomy): domain Bacteria; kingdom Pseudomonadati; phylum Pseudomonadota; class Gammaproteobacteria; order Pseudomonadales; family Pseudomonadaceae; genus Pseudomonas; species Pseudomonas sp. SDO524_S393. The sequence continues at coordinate 55,663 of NZ_JBSVVZ010000014.1, forward strand.
GCCGCCGAGCGCTGCCATGTGCTGGAAGTCAGCAGCCTGCTGCGCGAGCTGATCCGCAGCTTCAGCCAGTTGCCGGTGGAATATGCCGAAGATGGCCCCGACGGGCGCCTGGCCCAGGTGGTGCTGGACCAGTTGGCAGCGGCGCCGCAAGTCGACCTGATGCTGCCCTTGCCGCTGGATCCACGTCTGCGGCAGATCTATCGCAGCCTGAATTCACACCCCGAGCAACAGACCACGCTGGGCCAGTGGAGCCATAAACTGGGCGTCAGCGAGAAAACCCTGAGCCGGTTGTTCCTGAGCGACACCGGCTTGACGTTTCGCGCCTGGCGCCAGCGCCTGCGCCTGCTGACCGCCCTGCCCGCCCTTGAGCAAGGCGAACGGGTCACGGATGTGGCGCTGGGCTGCGGATATGAATCGACCTCGGCGTTTATCAATGCGTTTCGCCAGCAATTCGACGCCACCCCGGGTGAGTTTTTCCGCTGATTCATCGTGCCGGGCACTTTCTTGCCAGCGCCAGAGACTCAATGTGGGGCTTGCCTGCCCCACATTTCTGACTGCATTCCAAACGCCTGGGAAGGCTTAGCTGCCATTCCCGCCATGGGCCTCTTCGAAGAAGTAGTCCTTCCAGCTGGCCGCCTTGTTTTTCAACACACCCAATTCCTGCAGTTTCTCGGCATAGATGTAGGTGCGCTGCGGCACCACGGTGAAGTCGATTTCCGGGTCCTGGACGATTTTTTCCACCAGGTCCAGCGGCAGCTTGGAGTCTTCTACACGGATATACGCCTTGGCCGCCGCAGGTTTGTCCGCCTTGATGATCTTCTCGGCTTCGGCCAGGGCGTCATAGAACGCCTTGTACGTCTTGGGGTTTTCGTCGTGGAATTTCTGCGTGGTGTAGAGCACGTTGAACGTCGCCTGCCCGCCGAGGATGTCGTAGGAACTGAGCACCTTGTGCACGTTGGGGTTGAGCAGTTCCTGGTACTGGAACGGCGGGCTGGAAAAGTGCGCATTGATCTCCGAGCCACCGGCGATCAGCGCCGCCGTGGCATCCGGGTGAGCGAGGCTGATGGAGATATCGTCGAATTTCTTGTATTGGTCGTTGCCGAACTGCTTGGCGGTTTCGATCTGCAAGGTACGCGACTGGAAACCCACGCCCGCCGCCGGCACGGCAATACGGTCCTTCTCGCTGAAGTCCTTGAGGGTCTTGACGTTGGGGTTGTTGGTCAGCAGGTAGTTGGGCATCGAACCCAGGGACGCGATGGCCTTGACGTTCTGCTTGCCCTTGGTGCGGTCCCACAGGGTGAGCATCGGAGGCACACCCGCCGAAACCACATCCAGCGCGCCGGCCAGCAACGACTCGTTCATCGCGGTGGCGCCGGAAATGCTGTTCCACTCGACCTTGATGTCCAGCCCTTGCTCCTTGCCGTGTTTCTCGATCAGGTGCTGGTCGCGCACCACATCGAGGATCAGGTAGCCGATGCCGAATTGCTGGGCGATGCTGATCTTGCCTTCAGCCTGGGCACCGGGGCTCAGCAAGGCACTGGCGGCGGCCAGCGAGGCCGCCAGGAGAGACAGGGAGGAGCGCTTGAAAGTCATGGGAGGTCTGCCGCACGTTTGAGAAGGTGAGCGAGGGTAGCCACGATTTTTAAGACGGGAAAAGAATATCGGGATCTATTGTTATGCAAATCGCCCACAAAACGGCGCCTGGCTGGTATTGTGCCGCGCTTTGATACACTGCCTGCCAGCGAGGAAATGGACGTTGAACACTGACGAAAAAATGACCGGAGACCTGTTCGAAGTCGATAAGCGCCTGTCACTCAAACCCGTGGTGGACTTCAACAGCTACCTGCGCAGCGCCTTCGGCGACGGTTCGTGCACCTGCATCCGTTGCAGTGACAGCCAGGGCGATGAAACCGGCTACGCGTTCCAGCACACCTTCACCTTCGACGGCAAACCCACCCACCGCCGCTTCGCCTCCACGGCGGGCAGCGACGTGTTGCAGGCACTGAAGAAAGCATGGTTGTCGTACACCAAGGCCGAGCTGCCGGTGAGCGGCGCGCTGGCGCTGGAAACGGTGAAGGAGTTCGTCGAGCCGCAACTGCATAAACGCCTGGTGCCGCTGTTCCTGGCCAGTGGGTTGGTCAAGGACGTAGAGGGTGTGTTGCAGGTTCAGCCGCAGGCGGCGTGATCAGTAACCCACACCCCGCACACCACCGGAAGCGCGGATAGATTCGCCGGTCACCCAATGCGCCTCTTCGGAAGCGAGGAACACGGCGAGCGGGGCGATATCTTCCGGCTCACCGAAGCGCCCAAGCGGCGTACCAGCGATCAGCGACTCGCCAAACCCGCCGGCAAAATTGCCGTCGGTGGCGGGTGTGTTGGTGTGGCCCGGCAGGATCGAGTTGACCCGAATCCCCTTTGGCCCCAGCTCCCGCGCCAGGGCGAAGGTCAGCGTGTCCACCGCGCCCTTGGTGGCCGAATACACGCTGGAAGCCAGGTACGGGTCGGTGCTGAGGATGGAGCTGATATTGATGATGCTGCCGCCCTGCCCCAGCAACTTCACGGCTTCCCGGGCCGCCAGCAGATAGCCCAGCACGTTGAGATTGAACTGCTGGTGGAAGGCGTCTTCGGTCAACTCTTCAATCATCTGGAACACCGCGACGCCGGCGTTGTTGACCAGGATATCCAACGTGCCGAATTGCTCACCGACCGCTGCGAACAGCCGCGTAACGTCGCCGCCCACACTCATGTCCGCCTGCACACTGCTCGCTTTGCCCCCGTGCTGCTGGATATGCGCAACCACTGCGTCGGCGTCGGTTTTACTGGTGGCGTAATTGACCACCACCGTCGCGCCGGCTGCCGCCAGGCCTTTCGCGATCCCTGCACCGATGCCTTTCGAGGCACCGGTGACCACTGCAATTTTTCCGTCAAGCTTCATGATTCCAGTCTTCCCAAGGTTGAGTGATGTCGCCTGCCACCAGTATTCGGCGCGCCACAGGAATGCCGGTTGCCGGTTCTTCTCCCATGCTTGCCTATTCTTCTCATCCGGCTTGCTTTGCCCGTCGACCTGCCTCAAGGTCGCGGCATGAACGACGACCTGGATGAACTGCGCCACATTGTGATGCGCGCCGAGAACAAGTGGACCGACACCGGCCTGCCGCGTGTGGCGATGGTGCGCGCCGAAGCCTGCGCGGATCAGGTCTATCAGCCGATGCTGCACCTGGTGCTGCAAGGTTCGAAGACCCTCTCGATCGGCGATCAGGTCGCAACCTACGGGCCGACCAGTTATTTCGTGGTGCCGGTGGAGGTGCCAGCTACCGGCCAGGTCCACCCTTCGGCCCCCACGCTGCCCTACCTGGCACTCAGCCTGACTCTGGAACCCGCCGTGATCGCTGCCGTGCTGGCGGACGAACGCCAGCCGGCCGAGCGCGCGCGCACTCAACGGTTTGCGCCGGTGCTGGCGTCGGAGGAAATGCTGGATGCGTGGCTGCGCATGCTGCGGTTGATGGATAGGCCGAACGAGGCCGCCGTATTGGCGCCGATGATCGAGCGGGAAATCCTGTTTCGGGTCCTGCAAGGTCCACTGCGCGAAACCCTGGTGGACATGGCGCGCCCTGATGGTCGCCTGGCGCAGATCCGCCGCGCCACGCAGTGGATCCGCGAGCACTACACCGAACCTTTTCGCGTAGAGCCGCTGGCGGCCATGACAGACATGAGCGTGGCAGCGTTCTACCGGCACTTCAAAGCCATCACCGCGATGACGCCGATTCAGTACCAGAAACGCCTGCGCCTGTTGCGGGCACGTTGGTTGCTGCTGTTCGATACCCTGGATGCGGCGACCATCGCCTTCACTGTGGGTTATGAAAGCGCCTCGCAATTCAGTCGCGAATATGCGCGGCTGTTTGGTTTGCCACCGGTGAAGGACGCGGCCCGGTTCAAAAGCCCGGCCTGACGCTGTTGTGGTGAACGAGCTTGCTCGCTCACCACAGGAAGCAAAGCTGCTCGGTACGCTAAACCCCAGCCAGTACCGTCGGATCACCGGAACGCCAGACGTTATCCACCGTCACCCGCCGGATCAGCCAGACGTTTGCCTCCCTGACCAACTCAACGTCATAACGGTTTTTCATCAGATAGTGCCGCGTCGGATCGCTTTGCGGCACATGCTGCGCCTCCACCAACGCATCCAGGCGAGCGCTGTCGCCTTCCAGCGTCACCCGTGCGTTGCTCACCGAGTGCGTGGTATCGAGCTGGCTGAGTGCCCCCGACAGCGCGGCGACGATGGTGTCACGGCCTTCCAGCACAGGGTATTCAAAGCCAGCCTTGGCGGCAGCCGGGCGGAAATCCGACACGGCAGTGTCGGTGAATACCGAGGCGAGCAAGGCCGAATCGTTCTGGTCGATGCCTGCAGCGAAGCGATGCAGCGTGTCGATCACCGCGAACGTGTCGGCGGTGGTTTGAAACTCAGTAGACGTCATGGGTGCAATTCCTGTGGCGTTAGTAATCGATGATCTGCGTACCGACAATCGTCTGGGCAAAACCCACGCCGAACAGCTTGGCCGGGGTTTCGAAGCCGGAACGGCGTTCGCCGTCGAGCACCCGGCGCGCCGCTTCCACGGCAGCCAAGGGAGTGAAGCTGTAGCCGTTGACGGTCTCGATGACCGAGCGCGCCACCGAACCATCGATGCCGGTGACTTCGGCCACGGCGCGTGCGCGATGGGCGTCGCGCTGGGCCTGGGTGGGGCCGTCGGGCAGCAGCGACAGGTCGCCTTCCGGGAAGGCTTCGCCGCTGATGTGCACGAACATGGAAATAGTTGGGATGGCGCTGGAGTGCCAGGCCGTCACCAGGTCACCGAACGACAGCGGCGCACACAGTGCGAGTCCGTCACCAAAGTCCAGGTGCTGAGACTGGGCATCCGGTGTGGCCACCAGTTCACCCTCGATTCGCGCCATGACGCCGGCGCCGATGATCTCGCCAACGCTCATGGCCGACCCGCGGGACATAGCGCCAGGCACCTGCAGGGCGATTTTTATCGACTGCGGCGTCTGCACACGACTGGCAACGTGCATGGCCAGACAGTCGGTGGGCACCACGTCCCAGCCCACTCCGGGCAGTAACATCACATCCGCTTCGGCGCCGAGTTGTTCGGCAAGGCGGTACACATTGATTTCGGCGGTGATGTCCAGGTAATCGGTGCCATTGGCAATGCAGGCACGCATCAGGGCTCCGGCAGTCTGGGCGAAAGGGCCGGCGAAATTGAGCAGGACGTCGATTCCTTCCAACTGAGCAGCATCCGTCGTGAAGACGCGGCAAGGCGCGTCCAGTTCAACGGCCAGGGACGCCAGGCGTTCGGCGTTGCGGCCGGCCAGCACCAGGTTCAGCCCAAGGTGTTTCGCGTGTTGCGCCGCCATGCGTCCGGTGTAGCCGGTGGCGCCGTAGATCATCAGGGTTTTCATGCGGTGTGCTGCCAGTGCTTGTAGACGAATTCGAGGCTGTAGCCGTCCGGGTCAAGGACATTGGCAGCGTAGTAGTCGGGGTGGTAGTGCAGGCGTGCGCCCGGCGCGCCGTTGTCGGTAGCACCGTTTTCCAGGGCAGCGGCGTAGGCGTTTTCCACTTCGGCGTGATTGTTGGCGACAAAGCCCACATGCACTGCGCGCCCTTCCACCACGCCTTCGCGCAGCCAGAAGAACATCCGACCGTTGGCGCCAAAACCTTTCAGATCCGGATGCCCAGGCGGACCGTCCTTGCCGGCATAGTCGAGCCGTGCGGTGATGCCCAGGGGTTTCAGGACAGCCTCGTAGAAACGAATCGAACGTTGGATATCACTCACCGAGATAAACAGATGATCCAGCATGCTATGGCCTCCTGATTCAGATGATGTAGCCGCCGGCGACTTCGAGGGTCTGGGCATTGATCCAGCGGCCTTCTTCCGACAGCAGCATAGCGATGACCCGCGCCACGTCTTCCGGTTCGCCTACACGGCCGAGGGCGGTTTGCCCGGCCAGCAGCGCTTCGAATTCATCGTTCAAGCCGCCACCCAATTCGGTGCGGATTGCGCCGGGGGACACCGCATTGGCGCGGATGCGTCGCTCACCGAACTCCTTGGCCATGTAGCGAGTCAGCACATCCAGGCCGCCTTTGAACGCGGCGTACGGCGCGACACCCGCCGTGGCAACGCGAGTGGTGGCGCTGGTGAGGTTGACGATGCCGGCGTGTGCTTCCAGCAGCGGCAGCAGGGTTTGAGTGAGGAAGAACGGGCCTTTGAGATGCACGTTGAACAGGCCGTCGAACTGCGCCTCGGTCACCGACTCAAGGGGGTTGAACAGACCATGACCGGCGTTGTTCACCAGGCCGCTCAGGCTGCTCACGCCCCAGGTGCTGTGCAGGGCATGCGCCACGGCATCACGAAAGGCCGCGAAGGTGCTGACCGCGCCAACGTCCAATTTCAACGCCACCGCTTTCCCGCCGCCCGTTTCTATGCGCTGGACCACCGCCTGCGCCGCCTGCGGATTGCGGTTGTAGGTGAGAATCACGCCATGCCCCTGACGAGCGCACAGCTCGGCGGTACTGGCACCGATGCCGCGGCTGCCTCCGGTGATTACGATAACGCCCATGGCTTGCTCCGCTGCTGAAAAGTTGAGTGCCCACAGTAGCCATCGTCTGACTCTCGAACGCAGCCGTTCCTACTCCAATCCTGCCTGTTTCTGCTTTTTGCTTGCGTATGGGCCGTCGGAAGGAACAGCATGGCCCCCATGAATACTCAGCTGATCGAATTGCGTACCCTGGCCGCCAGCGCCGAAAACCGCCGCACCGAGACCGGCATCCCCCGCGTGGCGATGGTCCAGGGCGCGGTTCCGGAGCATCTGCTTGCAGCGGTGTATGAGCCGATGATCAACCTGATCCTGCAAGGCAGTAAGTGCATGACCGTGGGCGACCGCACCCTGCATTACGATCCGGCGACGTACTTTGTGATGTCCATCGAGTTGCCAGCCGTTGGCGTGGTGAACCCGGCCAGTACCGGTGAGCCGTACCTGGCGGTGAGTCTGACCCTGGACCCCGCCGTGCTGACCACCCTGCTCAATGACCTGCCGCCCCCCGGCGGGCGTTGCGAACAGGACGCCGGTTTTTCAGTGGCCGCCGTCACGCCGGCCTTGATGGATGCCTGGGTGCGCATGTTGCGCCTGATGGGTGACCCGGTCGCGATTGCCGCGTTGGCGCCGGTCTATGAGCGGGAAATTCTCTACCACGTATTGCAAGGCCCCCACGGCTGGATGCTGCGCGAAATTGCTGCGCCGGACACCGCCATGGCGCGGGTCAGCCGGGCAATTCAGTGGATTCGTCGCGACTTTGCCGAACCGATCCGCGTGGAAGCGCTGGCCCAGGCGGCGGCGATGAGTGTTTCGGCATTTCATCGGCACTTCAAGGCGGTCACCAATTTGAGCCCGTTGCAGTACCAGAAACGCGTGCGGCTGTTGCAGGCGCGCACCTTGATGGTGGCCAGCGCAAGCAGTGTGACCCGCGCGGCGTTCGAGGTGGGGTATGAAAGCCCGACCCAGTTCAGTCGGGACTATGCGCGGGTATTCGGATTGCCGCCGGCGCGGGATACGGCGCGGATTTTGGCAGCGACCAAAGGCCACATCCTGGAATAGGCCTAATGGGTTGAGCTGGATCTGCTGAGGTGAGCAAGATTTACTGTGGTGAGCAGGCTTGTCCTGCGCTGGGGCGCGTAGCGGCCCTGAAACCTGCCACTGAGTTTTATCTGAAAAAACGCGGTGACCTTGGTGGGGCCGCTGCGCAGCCCGGCGCGGGACAAGCCCGCTCACCACAATTAACTCCATTCATCAAAGGGGTTGATTCACAAGGGCCCGTTCATCACAGGCCCCGGTGGGTTTACAGGGTTACTTACGCGCCGCCTCCCACTGCTTGAGCAGGTCGCCGTACGCCACGGTCTCGCCTTTCGGCTTCTCGTTGGCCAGTTTCGGCTTCGGCGCGCCAGGCTGGTCGAACCAGTATTGCGCGTCACGCTCGGGGTTCATTTTCGGGCCGCACACCGGCTGCACCTTGGAGCGTTCCAGGCGCGTCATGATCGCGTCCTGCTCCTTGGCCAGGTTGTCCAGCGCCTGTTGCGGGGTTTTCTCGCCGCTGGCCGCCGCCGCGATATTGCTCCACCACAGTTGTGCCAGGCGTGGGTAGTCCGGCACGTTGGTACCGGTCGGGGTCCACTCCACCCGGGCCGGGCTGCGGTAGAACTCCACCAGGCCACCGAGTTTCGGCGCCATGTCCGTCATCGCTTGGGAGTTGATGTCCGACTCGCGAATCGGCGTCAGGCCGACGATGGTTTTCTTCAACGAGACGGTTTTCGAGGTGACGAACTGCGCGTAGAGCCAGGCCGCGAGCTTCTGTTTCTCAGGCGTCGACTTGAGGAAAGTCCAGGAACCTACGTCCTGGTAGCCCTTCTTCATACCCTTTTCCCAGTACGGTCCGACCGGCGATGGCGCCATGCGCCACTTCGGCGTGCCGTCGGCATTCACCACCGGCAGGCCCGGCTTGGTCATGTCGGCGGTGAACGCGGTGTACCAGAAGATCTGCTGGGCGATGTTGCCCTGGGACGGCACCGGGCCGGATTCGGAGAAGGTCATGCCCGCCGCTTCCGGTGGCGCATAGGCTTTCATCCAGTCCACGTATTTCTGGGTGGCGAATACCGCAGCCGGGCCGTTGGTGTCGCCGCCACGGGTGACGCTGGAGCCCACCGGGTGACAGTCCTCAACGCGAATGCCCCACTCGTCCACCGGCAGGCCGTTGGGCAGCCCTTTGTCGCCGCCGCCGGCCATGGAGAACCAGGCATCGGTGAAGCGCCAGCCCAGGGATGGGTCTTTCTTGCCGTAGTCCATGTGCCCGTACACGCGCTTGCCGTCGATTTCCTTGACGTCTTCGCTGAAGAATTTGGCGATATCTTCGTAGGCAGACCAGTTCACCGGCACGCCCAGCTCGTAGCCGTATTTTTCCTTGAACTTGGCTTTCAGATCCGCACGCTCGAACCAATCCGCGCGGAACCAATAGAGGTTGGCGAACTGCTGGTCGGGCAGTTGGTAGATTTTGCCGTCCGGCGCGGTGGTGAACGAGATGCCGATAAAGTCCTTGATGTCCAGGGTCGGCGAGGTGAAGTCCTTGCCTTCGTTGGCCATCAGGTCGGTGATGGATTCGGTCTTGCCATAGCGAAAGTGCGTACCGATCAGGTCCGAGTCGTTGACCCAGCCGTCATAGATATTCTTGTCGGACTGCATCTGGGTCTGCAGTTTCTCCACCACGTCGCCTTCCTGCAGCAGGTCGTGGGTCAGGGTGATGCCGGTGATTTCGCTGAAGGCCTTGGCCAGCACCTTGGACTCGTATTCGTGGGTGGTGAGGGTTTCCGACACCACATTGATCTTCATCCCACGAAACGGCTCGGCGGCCTTGATGAACCACTTGAGCTCCGCGAGCTGCTGCTCGGCCGTGAGGGTGGACGGCTTGAACTCGCTGCCAATCCATTTTTTTGCGGCATCTTCATACGCATCGGCCCAGGCCGCTGCGCTCAAACCGCTGAGGGCCAGTACGGCGGCCAATGAAATGCTATGTCGCAGCTTATTGTTTTTATCGAACATAGAGACCTCCTGGTTGTTTATTCAATCGGAGCACTAGCCCCAACGCATCACACACAACAGCCACACCAGGGACAACGCGGACGCCGCCCAGATGCTCCAGCCGGTGACGCCGATTACCAGCAAATGCAGGTAGGCGCTGCCGAGAAGACCGATAAACAAGCGATCACCACGGGTAGTGCTGATCGGCAGAAAACCGCGCCGAGGGATGCTCGGCGAGCGCATTTCCCAGGTGGTCATGCCCACGAGAATCAGGGCTATGGCACCAAAGAACAGCGCGGTGGGGGTGGTCCAGGCCATCCATTCCATCATCGAATCCTCTAGACCCGGCCCAGGGCAAAGCCCTTGGCCACATGGTTGCGAACAAACCAGATCACCAGCATGCCTGGCAGGATAGTCAACACCCCCGCCGCTGCCAGTACGCCCCAATCGATACCCGAAGCCGACACCGTACGCGTCATCACCGCCGCGATCGGCTTGGCGTTGACCGAAGTCAGGGTGCGCGCCAGCAACAGCTCGACCCAGGAAAACATGAAGCAGAAAAACGCCGTCACACCGATGCCGGAGCCGATCAGCGGAATAAAGATCTTCACGAAGAACTTGGGAAACGAGTAACCGTCGATGTAGGCGGTTTCGTCGATTTCTTTGGGCACCCCGGACATGAAACCTTCCAGGATCCAGACCGCCAGCGGCACGTTGAACAGACAGTGGGCCAAGGCCACGGCGATGTGCGTATCGAACAGGCCGATGGACGAATACAGCTGGAAGAACGGCAGCAAAAACACCGCCGGTGGCGCCATGCGGTTGGTCAACAGCCAGAAGAACAGGTGCTTGTCGCCCAGAAAACGGTAGCGCGAAAACGCATAGGCCGCCGGCAGCGCCACGCTCAGGGAGATCACCGTGTTCAGGCTCACGTAGTACAGCGAGTTGAGGTAACCGGTGTACCAGCTCGGGTCAGTGAAGATCACCTTGTAGTTGGCCAGGGTGAAATCCTGCGGAAACAGCGTCAGGCCGCCGAGGATTTCGGTGTTGCTCTTGAAGGACATGTTCAGCAGCCAGTAGATCGGCACCAGCAGGAACAGGATGTAGATCAGCAGCGGGATAAGCTTGCGCTTGCTCATGTTGGCGGCCTCAGCGATTGGCGTCGGAATGGGTCATGGCGGTGTAGAACAGCCAGGACACCAACAGGATGATCAGGAAATACACCAGGGAAAACGCCGCCGCCGGGCCCAGGTCGAATTGACCTACGGCCATCTGGGTCAGTGTCTGACTGAGGAACGTGGTGGCGTTACCCGGCCCGCCGCCCGTCAGCACGAAGGGCTCGGTGTAAATCATGAAGCTGTCCATGAAGCGCAGCATCACTGCGATCAGCAGCACGCTTTTCATCTTGGGTAACTGGATATAGCGGAACACCGCCCATGCCGAGGCACGGTCGATGCGCGCCGCCTGGTAGTACACATCCGGAATCGCCCGCAGCCCGGAATAGCACAGCAGCGCCACCAGTGAGGTCCAGTGCCACACGTCCATCACCAGCACGGTGACCCAGGCGTCCATGGTGTTGGCCGCGTAGTTGTAGTTGATGCCCAGGGCATTGAGGCTGGAACCCAGCAGGCCGATGTCGGCGCGGCCGAAGATTTGCCAGATGGTGCCCACCACGTTCCACGGGATCAGCAACGGAATGGCCAGGACGATCAGTACCAGTGACGACCAGCGGCCTTTGGTGGGCATGGTCAGGGCGATGGCGATGCCCAGCGGGATTTCGATCAGCAGCACGCAGGCCGAATAGATGAACTGGCGCAGCAGCGAGTCGTGCAGGCGTGGGTCGAGCAGTACCTGCTTGTACCAATCGGCACCGACGAAGTAGCGGCTGGACTGGTCGAAGATGTCCTGCACCGAATAGTTGACCACGGTCATCATCGGGATGACCGCACTGAACGCCACCAGCAGGAACACCGGCAACACCAGCCACCAGGCCTTGTTGTTCTGCACCTTGTTCATGGCTGCACCTCCAGCAGGTAGTCATCGGCATAGACCATCAGCCATTGCGCGGGAAAGCTGATGGAGGCTTTGCCTTCGGGCACCGGCTTGTCCTCGGCCAAGCGCACTTTCAACGGCACGCCGTCGAGTTCGAGGGTCATGATCTTGTAGGTACCAAGGTCTTCGACATGCAGGACATCGGCCTGCAAAGCGTCGGCGTTGTACTCGTCCCACACATGGATGAATTCCGGGCGGATACCCACCTGCAATTTCCGGTAGTCCATGGTGCTGATGCGTTGCTGCAAGGCATCCGGCAATGGCAGATGAGTGCCGGCAAACCGCACCCCGCCCGCCTCGGCCTGCACCTCGATCAGATTCATTCCCGGGCTGCCGATGAAATAGCCGACAAAGGTATGGCTAGGTCGCTCGAACAGTTCGCGAGGCGTGCCGAACTGCACGATCTGCCCGCCGTACATCACCGCGATCTTGTCGGCGAACGTCGATGCCTCCAGTTGGTCATGGGTGACGTAGACCATGGTGATGTTGAATTGCTCGTGGATCTGCTTGAGCTTGCGCCGCAGCTTCCACTTCAGGTGCGGGTCGATCACCGTCAGCGGCTCGTCGAACAGGATCGCCGACACATCGTCACGCACCAGGCCACGGCCCATGGAGACTTTCTGTTTTTCGTCGGCGGTGAGGTTGCGGGCTTTCTTGGTCAGCAGGTTTTGCAGGTCAAGGACTTCGGCGATTTCCTGCACCTTGCTATGAATTTTCGCCTCGGCCATGCCTTGGTTGCGCAGCGGGAACGCCAGGTTGTCGAACACGGTCATGGTGTCGTAGACCACCGGGAACTGGAATACCTGGGCGATGTTGCGTTTTTCCGGCGTGAGGTCGTTGACCACTCGGGTATCAAACAGCACCTGGCCTTCGGACGGGCTGAGCAGGCCGGAGATGATATTGAGCAAAGTCGACTTGCCGCAGCCCGACGGTCCGAGCAAGGCGTAGGCACCGCCCTGCTCCCACACGTGGTTCATTTCCCGAATGGCGTAGTCCTCGGGGCCACTGGGTGCAGCGCTGTAGCTGTGCGCCAGGTTCTGCAAATGGATCTCGGCCATCAGGCAACCCTCGCGACACGGCGCCCGGGGGCCTGGACCAAACGGCCCTGGCCATCGAACACAAACAGTTTATGGGTGGGGATATACACGCGAATCGGCGCGTCGACGTCGTACTCATGCACGCCGGGCAGGTGCAGCACCAGCAGAAAGTGTTCGCTGCGCACGTGCAGGAAGGTTTCCGAGCCACTGATCTCGGCGACCTCCACCGTGACGGCCAGCTCCAGGTCGTCATCGTTGCTGGGCACCAGGCTGATATGGCTGGGGCGCACGCCAAAGCGGAACTCGCCTTCGCCGATGGGGCGCAGGTCGACGTTCAACGGGAAGTGCACAAAATTGGCGAAGCTCACTTCGTTGCCGCTGATACGCCCCGGCATCAGGTTGATCGGCGGTTCGGAAAACAGCTCGGCGGCCAGCACGGTCTGCGGCTGGTGATAGACCTCGGCGGCCTTGCCGCTCTGGATCACCCGGCCTTCGTGCAGGATGGTGGTGGTGCCGCCGAGCGCCAGCGCCTCGTTCGGTTCAGTGGTGGCGTAGATTGCGATGGTGTGACGGGCCTCGAACAGCTCGCGCATTTCCTGACGCAGCTCTTCGCGCAGTTTGTAGTCCAGGTTCACCAGCGGCTCGTCGAACAGGATCAGTTCGGCATCTTTTACCAACGCCCGGGCCATGGCCGTACGCTGCTGCTGGCCGCCTGACAGTTCCAGGGGGTGGCGCTTGAGAAACTTCTCGATGCGCAGCATCTTCGCGGTTTCCAGCACCTTGCTCTGGATCAGTTCGTCGGACACACCGGCCTGGCGCAACGGCGAGGCGATGTTCTCGAACACGGTCATGGTGGGGTAGTTGATGAACTGCTGATACACCATCGACACGTTGCGCAGGCGCACCGGCTTTTGCGTGACATCCACGCCATTCATCAGGATGCGGCCACTGTCGGGCTTGTCCAGGCCGGCCATCAGGCGCATCAGGCTGGTTTTGCCGGAAAGGGTGCGACCGAGCAGAACGTTGAAGGAACCGGCTTCGAAACGCAGGTTGGCGTCGTCGATCCAGGTCTGGCCTTCGACAACGCGGGAGACATGTTCCAGGGTCAATGACATGACACGACCTTTTTATTATTGGAATGAAACTGGCCATGCAGCAAAGCGAGTTTCGTGCCAAAACGGCAAGTGCTTGATGCGCAAGGAAATGGGGTAAAGGCGATGTTCGGGAGTGAACAATCTGACTGAACAACTGAACAGGTCGGGGGTTGACAATGAACAGTTCTGAACAACACTCTCATGCCCAATGCAGGCTGAATGTGGGAGCTGGCTTGCCTGCGATAGCGGTGCATCAGCCACAGAGATGCAAGCTGACACAACCTCATCGCAGGCAAGCCAGCTCCCACAGTTTGATCGCGCAAGGCTCCATAAAAATAACAATAAAAAGAAGGTCACCATGGTCGAATCCTTGGCTCACGACACCCTTATCCAGGAATCCTGGCGCCGTTGCCGCGCCTTCGGCCTGGACCACCAGAGCACGCCCAGCTTCGACCAACTGCCTGCGGAGGGCATCAGCCAATTGCTGGAGAGCCAGCACTCGCTGGTGCAGACCACTCATCAGGAAGTGCTGCCCTACTACGAAAACATCCTCAGCAATTCCAACTGCCTGATCATGCTGGCCGACAACCAGGGCCAGGTGCTGACCTCGTGGGGCACCCAGCGGTTTATCGAACCCAAGCTGGCACGGGGCTTCAACCCGGGCGCCAGCTGGAGGGAGCGCTCCAGCGGCACCAACGCCATCGGCACCGCGCTGGCCTGTGCCCAGGCGGTGCATATCGAGCACGATGAACATTTCCTCAAGGCCAACCGCTTCATGACGGGCTCGGCCGCACCGATCTTCGATGCGCAACGGGAAATCATTGCGGTGCTGGATGTGTCCAGCGACAGCTACCTGCCGCCCTCCCACACCCTGGGCATGGTCAAGATGATGAGCCAGACCGTGGAAAACCGGCTGATCCTCAACCTGTTTCGCGGTGAACACTTTCAGCTGACCTTCAACACCGGCCTGAACAACCTCGACAGCCAGTGGGCCGGCCTGCTGATTTTCGATGAAAGCGGCCAGGTGCTCTCGGCTAACCGGCGGGCCGACAATCTGTTGGGCATCAGTTTGTCGCGGGTGATGATCGACAGTCTGTTCAAGGTGTCGCTGCTGGAGTTGTTGAACCAACCGGAGGGTTTGCCGTTCTCGCTGCAAGCGGCCGGCCGCAACCGCTTCCAGTGCTTGCTCAAGCGCCCCCGGCAGATGCCGGTGCAGGCCCGGGTATTCGCTGAGGCCAAGCCGGCGGCGCCCGTGGTGCCCAAATCGACGGGCATCAGCCTCAACACCCTGCATTTCGGCGATGTGCGCGTGGAAAAGGCCGTGCGCCAGGCGGAACGCTTGTTGGAGAAAGACATTCCACTGCTGATCCACGGTGAAACCGGGGTGGGCAAAGAGGTGTTCGTCAAGGCCTTGCACCAGGCCAGTTCACGCAGCCAGCAGGCCTTTATCGCGGTGAACTGCGCGGCAATTCCTGCTGAGTTGGTGGAGTCGGAATTGTTCGGCTACGAAAAAGGCGCGTTCACCGGCGCCAATCAGAAAGGCAGCATCGGCCTGATCCGCAAGGCCGACAAAGGCACGTTGTTTCTCGATGAAATCGGCGACATGCCGCTGCCGACCCAGGCCCGCCTGTTGCGGGTATTGCAGGAGCGCTGTGTACAACCGGTAGGCAGTAGCGAACTGTTCCCGGTGGATTTGCGCATCATCTCCGCCACCAACCTGGTGTTGCGTGAGCAGGTGCAAGCCGGGCGGTTCCGCGAGGATCTGTATTACCGCATCGGCGGCCTGACCCTGGAACTTCCGCCCCTGCGCGAACGCACGGACAAGCAGGCGCTGTTCCAGCAACTGTGGCAGCAGCACCGCGACCCCACGCAATGGGCCGGGCTGAGCAACGAGGTGTTGGCGCTGTTCGACAGGCACCCGTGGCCGGGCAATTTGCGCCAGGTGAGCAGTGTGTTGCAGGTAGCGTTGGCGATGGCCGAAGAACAGCCGATCCGCCCGGAGCATTTGCCGGATGACTTTTTTGTAGATCTGAAACTGGCGGCACCGCTGCCTGCCATTGAAGATGCGGGGGACCGCGTCATGGAGGACAGCGCCGACCTCAACCAGCGCTTGAAGGCGGCGGGCGGGAACATTTCCCACCTGGCGCGGGAACTGGGGGTCAGCCGCAATACCCTGTACAAACGCCTGCGCCAGAACGACGGCTGACTCAGCGCGGCTTGACCACCACCAGCCAGTCGGTGAAGTACTCCACCTGGATCGGCAGGTTATCCGCCAGGGCCGAGAGCGCCGCTGCCGTGTCGTCCAGCTTGAACACGCCGGACACGCGCAGGTTCTGCAAGGCCGGTGCGTCGAAGCGCACCAGCCCTGGGCGGTAACTGGCCAGGGTTTGCAACACATCGCTCAAGGGTTGGTCGTTGACCTTGAGCAGGCCACGGGTCCAGGCATCCGGGTCGGCACTGCCGATGGCCTGCGGGGCCTGGGCGCGACCATGATCGAGGGTGGACCGCTGGCCAGCCATGACCTTGACCCCGTCACTGGCCTTACCTTTGACCGCCACGCTGGACTCTATCACCGTCACCACCGTGGTGCCGTCGGCGGCACGCTTGACCAGGTATCGCGTGCCCAGGGCGGTGGCGCTGCCCTGGTCCGTACGGACCACGAATGGCCGTTGCGCGTCCTTGGCCACCTCCACCCAGAGTTCGCCCTGCAGCAGTTCGATCACCCTTTGCCGACCGTCGAATTTGACGTCCACCGCCGAGTTGCTGTTGAGCTGCAATCGGCTGCCATCCTCAAGGGCGATCTGGCGTCGTTCACCCACGCCGGTACGCTGATCGGCCATCCACACCGGCACGTGCTGCACGCCCAGCCAGCCGCACAGGACAACGCCGAGCACGCCGAACACCTGCGCGCCACGGGATCGCCGGGGGGCGAATGCACGGTTCAGGGCCAGGCGCGCGGGCCTGGCGGGCAACGTATCGAGACTGCCCCACAGGCCGCGCATGCGCTCGATGGCCACCCCGTGACGCGGATCGGCATCGCACCATTGATAGAAAGCGTGGCGATCGGCGTCGGTGACGTCTTCGTCGTGCAGGCGAGTGAGCCACTGCGCGGCCTGCTGGATGATCTGTTCGGAATTCATGCCAGCGGGTCAGCCCCGTGCAGGCTGTGGTAGCAGTGCACCAGGGCACTGGAGATGTAGTTTTTGACGGTGCTGGAGGACACGTCCAGACGCGTGGCGATCTCGCTGTAGGTCAGGCCGTCGAGGCGACTCAGCAGAAACGCCTCGCGCGCCTTGGCCGGCAGGCCGGCCAGCAGTTCGGCGATGCGCTCCAGGGCCTGCAATGCCACATGGATCGCCGCCGGGTCGGGCATGCCGGCGTCTTCGCACTGAATCATCAAGGCTTCCATATAGGCTTTTTCGATACGGCGTCGACGGGCGCCATCGATCAGCAGCCGCCCGGCAGTGGTTGCCAGAAACGCGCGAGGCTCCTTGATGTGGTGCGGCTCGGCCAGCATCAGTACGCGAATGAAGGCGTCATGGGCCAGGTCGGCCGCATGCTGGGAACAGCCGAGTTTCTTGCGCAGCCAGCCGTGCAGCCAACCGTGGTGCTCGCTGTACATCGCCGTGAGGGTCTGCTGACGCGATGAATCGCCCAGCGCGGCCGGAATGTCATGCATGCGCAATAACTTCTCAAATGGGAAATGTTACCAATTGCGCGAACAATGCCAGTAAAACCGCATCGGGGCAAGGTCTACCGGGGTGAACAGGATTCATTGTAGTGAGCCGGCTTGTTGTGGTGAGCAGGCTTGTCCTGCGCTGGGGCGCGCAGCGGCCCCAAAACCAGTCGCCGCATGTGTATCAGGAAAAACGCGGTGGGCTTGTTGGGGCGGCTGCGCCACCCAGCGCGGGCGGTGCGACGATTCGTCAAGCCCGCTCACTACAAAAGAGGGCTCACAGGGGCATTCAGCGCCAGCTCCAGGACACGCCGGTGTAAACGCCTCGACCGTCTGCCGGCGTAGAGCGCGCAACGTCCAGGCCCTTGTCGTCGTAACCCGGTGTGACGGTATTGGCGTAGCGCCGGTTGGTGAGGTTGCGCAGATCGACCCAGGCTTGCCAGTCCTGTCTGGGCGCGTCGTAGCCGAAGGTAGCGCCGAGGGTGGTGTATGCCGCCGCGTAGTAGGAGTTGGCGTAGTCCACCGCTACCCGCGATGAATGCTCGGTGTTGAGGCTGGTGTAGAAACCGGACGGGTGGCTGTAGCGCAGTTGTGCCTGGTAATAGTGTTTGGGAATGCCCGGCAAAGTGTTATCGCCGAAGCGATCGTCGTCACGGTAGTGGAAGTCGCTGAAGGTGTAGGCCTGGCGCAGGTCGAGTTTGCCGCTGCGACCACCGTCCCACAAAGGGCTGAGCACGCTCACTTCCACGCCCTGGTGCACCGTGGGGCTGGCGTTGGATTCGGCGACGACCGCATTGCTCGTCGGTGTCTGAGCCTGGGTTTCCACCGTCAGCAGTTCGTGCCGCACTTCGGAACGGTACAGCGCCAGGTCCCACTGCCCGAGCCACGCTTCGCCACGTCCGCCGATTTCCAGGGTAGTCGCGGTCTGGTTTTTCAGGCTCACCCCTTCACGTGCCAGGCCTTTGGCGGGGCCGCTCGCAAAGTACTTGTTGGAGCCCCAGATCATCGACCATGCGTGCGGCGGCTCGACCGAACGGCTCAGGTTGCCGTACACCTGCAATTGCGGGGTGAAGTCGTAACGCAGGCCGAGGCGCGAGGCGTAGTCCCAGTCGTGCTGGCTGAGCGGCGCCTGCCCATCAGGATAGGTGACCCGGGTTTCGCGGCGGGTGTAGATCGCAGCCAGGCCGGTGGTCAGCCACAGGTCGGGCAGCAGCTCCAGGTCGTTGCCAATATGCAAACCGTGTCGGAGCCCAGATAGCTGTAGTCACGGGTCTTGGTACCGGGCGCATAGGTGGCGGTGTTGCCGGCGGGTATGCGTACATATTCCGACGCGCCGTTGTTCGGCATCGCCTGGGTGGTGCGCAGGCCGACAGTGGTTTTACTGTCGTGGCCGAACAGCGTGTCCTGGCGGATGTAGTTCAGGGTGCTGCTGAGATCGGTGTAGGCAACTTTCAGGCGGTTGGTGCCTTCACGCAGGTCCATGGGGTAGTCGTGGTAGGCCAGGCCGAGTTCCAGGCGGGCATTGTCATCCAGCAGCAAGGTAGTCTTGTTGGCGATCCAGGTCGAACCCGGTTCCAGGCGCTTGGAGTCACGGGTCACGTTGAGGCTGGCGGCGGCGCGCGGGTCGTGGTTGATCTGGTCGCGGGTGAGCTTGCCGGGGGTGTCGTTGGTGGTTTCACGGTAGCGAATGTAAAAACGGGTTTCCAGCGTCGGGCTGAAGCGATAGCCGAAGTTGGCCGCGAAACCCTTGCCGG
Source organism: Pseudomonas sp. SDO524_S393 (assembly GCF_054071875.1). Lineage (NCBI taxonomy): Bacteria > Pseudomonadati > Pseudomonadota > Gammaproteobacteria > Pseudomonadales > Pseudomonadaceae > Pseudomonas > Pseudomonas sp. SDO524_S393. Next base: position 74,891 of record NZ_JBSVVZ010000014.1, read on the forward strand.
TGGCGGCGCTCTGGTGCTGATAGCCATCGGATTCCGAGTCGGTGAGGCTGATGTAGTAATCGGCATCGCCCAGCACTTGGCCCGAGCTGATTTCACGCTGGGCGTAACCCCTGCTGCCCACTTCATAACGCAATTGCAGCTTGGGCGCGTCATAACCGGTTCGGGTCACGTAATTGACCGCACCACCCAGGGCCAGCGCGCCCTGATCGAACCCGTTGGCACCGCGCAGCACTTCGACGCGGCTTTGCCACAATGGCACTTTGAGTTCATAGGGGGTGCCGCCGGGACCGGTCAGCGGCAGGCCGTCGAACATTTCATACAAACCGGAGCCATGGGCGCCGGGGCTGCGGTTCAAACCCGAGCCACGAATCGAGAGCTTCACCCCTTCGTTGTTCGCTGCCTTGGCGTACACGCCGGCCTGGTACTTGAACACGTCCTCGTTGGTGCTCACCCGCCCCTGCTGCACGCTGTTCATATCGATGTAGTTGGTGCCGCCGGGCACGCTTTTGAGCTGGGCCTGGGCCACTTCGCCGGCGCTGGCTTCGCTACTGGTGACTTCGACCGGGGCCAGTTGCAGGTCTTCGGCCTGTACCAGTGAACTCAACGTCAGGGCAGCAAACAACAGTGGAGGTTGGCGCAACAACATCAGTCAGATCCTTGGGGGTTCGGGGGGCACGGGATGGGATGATCATGACGCCCGTCAGGTCACGCCTAATTAACGGACCAGAGCGTTCCCACAACAGGATCGGACGCAGTTTATTTTCTAAGTCCAAAAACGCATTAATACATGTGAACTCAGTATTTAAGGAAATAACCACCAGGCAGTACTGTTGAGCCATTGAGTCAACCGAGCCTTACGAGATCTCGCCCATGCAAACATCTGCCGCCGTCATCGATTTCACCCTCCACCGCAAACGCCGCCAGGCACGGGCTGCGGGCGAGCTGATGTGGGCGATGTATGCAGCGCGGGCCGGGCTGGCGGTGTTTACTGCACAGGTGGCACCGTCCGGCGATACGCGCCGGGCGTAAGGCCGATGAATTTCCTGCACGTGCTCGCCGACCCACCCGCCCCCCTGCCCAAACCCACTACCGACGACGATGTGATCAGCCTGTGCGTGGCGAACAACCTGCAACGCCTGCGCAGCAAGCGTCACTTGTCGCTGGATGGCCTGGCGCGCGCCTGCGGCGTGAGCCGGGCAATGCTGGCGCAGATCGAATCGGGGCGTAGCGTGCCGTCGATCAAGGTGCTGTGCAAGATCGCCAAAGGTTTGAAAGTGTCGGTGGCGGCGTTCCTGGAGGACCGCGCCTTCGAAGGCGTGGAGGTGCTGCCGGCGCAACAGAGCAAACGCCTGGTGAGTGCCGACGGGGCCTTCATCAGCCGTGCGTTGTTCCCCTACGATACGACGCGCCAGTCGGAGTTCTACGAGATCCGCCTGCGTGACCTTGGAGAAGAAATCTCCGAAGGCCACGGCCCCGGGATTCAGGAAAACCTCGTGGTGGCCCAGGGCGTGATGGAAGTCAGTGTCAACGAGGAGCGCTACCTGCTGTCCACCGGCGATTCGATTCTGTTCTACGCCGACCAGCCCCACCGCTACCGCAACCCGGCGGACAGCGAGGCCGTGGCGTTCCTGGTGATCACCTATCCCGAACGCCTGGACTGAAATGCAAAACGCCCCGACAAGTCGGGGCGTTGTTCATTGCACAGCACGCATCAGCAGGTGCAGCACATCATCGGCATGCCGTTGCAGCTCATCATCATGGGCATGGCGCAGTCGTTCATCATTTTGTTCATGAGCATGCAGCAGTTTTCCATCATGGCCATGCTCATGCCAGGCATCGGCATCATTTTGCACACCATGCTGTCGCCCATCAGGGTGCATTCCATCACGCACTTCATCATCGGCATCTGCATGCCCATCATCGGCATCAGGTTCATGCCGGTCATCATGGCCATGGCCTCGGCCGACATCCCCATCATCGACATGTTGGCGCACTGCATCATCATCGGCATGCCGCAGTTCATCATCATCGCCATCATTTCGGCGCTGGTCTTGAATTGAGCCATGTCCATGCCGGCGGCGGGTTTCATCGTGCACATCATGGCGTCAGCGGCCATTTCGCACTTCATGGTGGCCATCATCATCGGCATGCCCATCATGGGCATCATCGGCATGTTGGTGTTCATGGGCATTTGCATTGCGTTCATCATGTTCGAAACTCCGTAATCGACAGGAAATGGCTAAGCACTGCGGCCGATTCTAGAGAAGCCGGGCAACCGTGCAAGACGGCGACAGAGCAGCGGAAATGGGCGTTCCGGAAGGAGCTTGGTCGATGAAAACAGCCAGGCAGGCTGTGATTGCATGTATTTCGTCACCATAACGCCGATCACTTCCGCTTAAAGATAAATAGCGGCGTTATGGATATTCGAAACAGCTATGCCGACCAATCAGAAGGAAATAATCGATCTAACCAGGCCATGAAAACTGCATGTCAGCCGGTGGCAGGTTGCGGTCCATGCCCCGCACCAACAGCGCTATCAATCCGAAACCGGAGATATGAATACCTGGAGAGAATTCAGGGAGTGGGTATTTCCAGATTGAGCATCAATTCATCCGCCTCAGACCCCGGGGCCAACCTGAAACCGTACATTTCATCAGCCGCCAGGATCGCGCCGAGGGTCTGGAGCAGTTGTGCCTCGGTGGGTGACTCACGCAGCAGCTTATGCGCCGGCAATAACAGATCAGCGGCTACGCCCTGAACGCTGGCCGCGTCGATCACCGCAAAAAGGATAAAGCGCAGGCGGATCTCGCGGTCAGTGGGCCAAACCGTTTTTTGCTTACCCAAGGCAGGGCCTCATCTTTTCGGAAAAGTCCGAGGCTATTGCTCACGGTGGCGTGTTTCAAGCTGCGGGCCGCAAGATAGGCCGCTTCCTACACAGCAAAAAGAAACACCCCACGGAAACTTCGTTATTCAGCGGATGAGCGTGTCGCTTGCCAGCAAATCAGCGAACCGAAGGTCACCAACACCGCGCCTTGCCAGAACTGCGCCGTCAAATGTGCACCCAACCACAACGCCGCGAACGCCGAGGACAGCACCGGCGCGGAATAGGATGCCGTGGCCAGCAAGGTCAGGTTGCCGCGCAGGATGCCCAGGTTCCACAACGCGTACCCGCCCGCCATCGCCACCCCTGCCGCCAGCAGTTGAAGGCTGCTGCTCAAAGTGAATGCAGGCAGCACTTCGTTGCTCGCGGCATACTTCAGCCACAGCACGCAGGCAGTAAGGGTGAAAAACAGCATCACCAGGTTTTGCCCGCCGGCGTAGCGGCGCGTGACGTTGCAATACAGCGCAAAGGTGATCGCACAACCCAACGCCAGGCTGTAGCTCAACGGGTTGGAGTTGACGTTGGCGAGGATGGTCGCCACGGACAGGCCGTCACCGCTCACGACCCACAGGATGCCAAACAACGCCAGCACCGTGCCCGGCACTATCATCCAGCGGGCTCTCTGACCATTCATGACCATGGCAAGCAACACCGTGAGGCATGGCCACAAGTAATTCACCACCCCCAGTTCAATGGCCTGGTTGCGGTTACTGGCGTACCCCAATGCCAGCGACAGGCACACTTCATAGGCGACAAACAACGCACTGCCCAGGATCAGGTACAACCAGGACGTGGCGCGCACCCGTGGCCGTCCCAGCAGAAGCACCAGCAATACCGCGCCCAGGGTATAGATCAACGCTGCACCGCCCAGCGGACCGAAGAACTCACTGACGCTGCGGATCAACCCGGCAGCCGTGCTCCACAGGAGAATCGCCACCAACCCGCATGCGGTGGCAGCCCGTTCGCTGCTGATTTGCATCCTGACCTCTTGCACACAAAAAACAATGAAGGGGGATGCTACCAGCGTTCACTGCACCGGCAGGAAATTCATCAACAACAAACTTTGCGCATAGTTGAGGCCGATGCGGCGATAGCGCTCATCGAGCATCTGGGTCAGCAGGTCGAGACGCGCGACGATCTTGCCGAACTCCACGGCAAAACTGAGGTTGCTGCCCTCCTCCGAGATTTCGTTGGAGAACAGCAACAACGCGCCATTCGCATCCTGGCGCTTGCCGAGCAGCCAGGTCGCTTTCTCGATATTGCGCGCGGCGTTGCTGACGAACTGCGGGTTGATCGAGTCGGTCATGTAAAACTCGGTACGCCCGCCATGGGCGGTGACGAGCATGCTGCCGATCGCATAGATAAACGCCCCGACCCGATCGCCCTTGAACTCCGGGCTCAGGGAATAACTCAGTGCCGCCAGGTCACGACGATCACCCAAGGCCGGCAGTGGACGACGCTGCTCGATGGCCTGGCGGATTTCGCGCGCGGCACTCACTGCATCCGGGTACCCCGACTGACGCCACTGATTGGGGTTGCGCAGGTAAAGCTTGCTCATCAGCAAATACAGGCTTTGCAGGTTGTCGCGCATGCCCAGGGTGGCCATGCGATCCACGCTGGTCTGGAAGAACTCATCCGGCTTGCCCTTGCTGAACTGCTTGGCGATGTCTCGTCCCTGTTGCTGGCTGCAACCGGTGGTGCCGAGCAACAGCATGACGGCCAGCAGCCAGCACCAGCGCGGCCATCGATGATTAAACAGTTTGGTTGTGCGATCCATCGGCACCCGGTCTGGTTCTCGTCTCCACGCGGGGGTCGCGTGGCTGGGACAACGATAGATCGGGCAAATCGGAAAAAGTGCAGTGGCAGCCCGCAGATAATGACGCTGGCCAACGCACATACCGCCTGGGCGCCCCGTAGATTCCGCGCAAACGTGAAGATTTGATTTCTGACTCTATACTGAAACGTACAGGTGCATGGGGTGCGGGCAACACCACCCGTGGCCGTGCAGGCTGAACCTATGAAGGTGGCGACGATGATTCATCCAATCCGGGCTCAACTGGTTGTCCAGGTGATCTGCCTGTTATCGGTCGCGCAGTTGTTCTGCTGAGCGCGCGATGCCTGCTCCACCCACCGCTGCCCGCGCAGCGTAGGGAGTTATTGGCCCGCTAAATCGTAAACGTCGCGACGGCGAGGCTCTACGAGAATGGCGGGCGTACCCTTATTGTGCGGACTTTGGCATGTAGTGCTCACGCACGAACAACACTTCGAAACCGGCGCGCAGAATGTTTCGGTAAGACGGGCCGATAGCGTCGCCCGGCAGCGGATGCCCGGTCTCTACATGCACGCCGGTTACACCCATCGCCAGGGCATCCCTGACGCGACGATCGATCAACAGGCTCTGCGCCCCTCGCCCGCGATGCTCCTTGAGCGTGGCGCCCACACCCAGCCAGGCCAGCCCATCGTTTACATATAACGCACCCACACCCACCGGCGTTTCGCCATCGCAGGCGAAATACACACGCCATCCCGGACGGCCCGCCAACTGCCCGAACCAATCGTCACAGCCTTCGGGAAAACCAAAGGCGGCGCGTACCAGACCACCCACGGCCTTGCGCTCGCTCGCGCCCACCTCACGCACGCTCAACTCACTGTCGACGGGGTCCGGCAAAACGGCACCCGTGTGCAAAAACCGCGCGAGCCCGCCCCCCGCAACGCCCAAACCAGCGGCAGAAAGCCAATCCTTGACCTGTACCGGCTCTGCATTGGGGTCGATGCCAATGGTGTGCGATGGATTCGCGTAGCGGCTTATCCAGCTCTGGATGTCATCCAACTGAGCCTGGGTTGCAGGTGTCGAGGTGCCAAACTTCAGCACCCGATTAAACAACCACGAGGGAAAATGTTTATGCGCAAAACACGTCCCTCCGGACAAACGCTCTGCGCGCAACTGATGCCGGTGCGCGTAATCCTCCGGTGCCGCATTGTAGATATCCCACCAGGCTGATTCCTCGATGTGCTGGGCATCACGGAAAAGCGAAACATGCACGGGGTCGTTCGGGTTGTTGACAGACATGGCGTTTCCTTCTGGTTCGAATGGATGACATCGCCTTTCTGTAACAGCTGACCGGAGGGATAAATTCCATGGCGCGGCAAAGAGTGTTCACCCTAGACTTGGGTAAACCCGCCATCGACACACAGATCCACGCCCGTCACAAAACTCGAGTCTTCTGACGCTAGAAACAAGGCGGCGCCGGCAATCTCCTCGGGACGCCCGAAACGGCCGAGAGGAACCCCGGCCTGCATGAAATCCTTCCATTCCTGAGAGGCGGGCCGGGTGAACGGCGTATCGATGGGGCCGGGGCTGATCACATTGACGCGAATGCCGCGGTCCTTGAGCTCCATGGTCCAGGTGCGGGCAAATGAGCGAACCGCCGCCTTGCTCGCGCAATATAGACCGGCGCCCGCCATCCCTTTGGTACCCGCGATCGAGCCATTCAGGATGATCGAGCCGCCATCGCTCATAAGGGGAAGCGCTTTTTGCACCGCGAACAAAACCCCTCGCACGTTGGTACTGAAGGTGGTGTGAAAGTCATCCAGGGTAGCGGTCGTGACATGCTCGGTGGCACTCGCCGGGGCACCTGCGCTGACAAACAGCACGTCGATGCGCCCGCGCTCGGCGCGCACCACGTCATACAACCGGTCCAGGTCCTCATTGCGAGCAATGTCGCCCTGAACACCGATCACGTCACCGCCAATGTCCTTCAACGCCTCATCGAGCATCGGCTGGCGTCGCCCGGTGATGACCACTTGCGCACCTTCCGCTGCAAAGCGCTTCGCCGTTGCGAGGGCCATGCCCGTCGTACCGCCGATGATCACGGTTACCTTGCCTTTAAGCTTCGACATTCAACTTACCTCTGCGCCCTGAAATGGATGTGTTTTCTGATTATTCAGGCGGACTGGCTGGTTTCCAATACGGAAACCTGTGATAGCTTTTATTCCATTCTGGAATTCACCGGTACTGAACGCAGGACATCCCCGATGGACCACATCAACCGAATGCAGCTGTTTGCCCGCGTGGTAGAAACCGGCAGCTTTTCCAGCGCGGGCAAAGCCGAAGGCGTTGCCCAATCCACCGTCAGCAAGGAGATATCGGCGCTCGAAAAGCGCCTGGGTGCCCAATTGATTCGTCGCAGCGCCCGGGGGCTGAGCGTCACGGAACAGGGTCGGTACTTTTATGATTTCGCGCTGGGCATGCTGGCGGATCTGGACGCAGCCGAAACGTGGATACGCACCGGTGACACTGCGCCAAGAGGACGAATCCGGGTGGCGGCGCCCGCCGTGTTATCCAGCCGATTCATCGCCCCTCACCTTCCTGAGCTGTTGCTGAAACATCCCGAGCTGTCGATCGATATGGAAGTGTCCGAGCGCTACGTGAGCCTGGTGGAGGATGGCATCGATGTGGCGGTCCGCATTGGCGTCCTGGAAGACTCAAGCCTGATCGCCCGGCGCATCGGCAGCCTTGAGCCCGTCGTCGTCGGCGCGCCGAGCTACCTGGCGGCCCGGGGCGTGCCTCGATCACCGACGGACCTTGAAACCCACGTGTGCCTTCCGTTCCTGTTTCAAGGCGGCTCCAAAACCTGGAAATTTCGCGGCCCGCAAGGAAACATCAACATTTCCCCCAGCTCGCGCTTGCGCACCAACGACGCCGAAAGCGTTCACGCCATCGCCCGCGCCGGGCTGGGGTTGGCCCAAGGCCCCAGGTGGATGTTTGCGCAAGACCTGGAGCAAGGAACGTTGGTCGCGGTGCTTGAGGACTATCGAGCTGACCTCGTGCCTATCCACGCGATTGCGTCGGGCAGTCGTCGCATGACCGGGGCCATCAAGGTATTGGTCGATTTTATTGCGCAGAAAATGGACGGAGTGCCGCATTTGCGCGTGGGCGGTAGATGAATGATTGCATGCGAACGCAGCACACGCCGCTTAAAAGCAAATGCCCCGAAAAGTCGGGGCATTCTCGGCACTTAACCGTTCGATTCGTGCGAGGCAAGTCTCTGACCAGTGTTTGCTTAACTGGTAAAAAACGCACCCTGCCGTGGAATCATCATTTGGCTTGGCGAAGTACCAGCTCTGACAGGCGAGTCTTGACCCGGAAGCAGAACTCACGAATTTGAAATTGATAAGCAGGCATGACCATATAGTTCAAGTCAGCGCCGATGGAGTCTTTGATCTCCATGTATTTAGCTGTTTTGGCGGCGATGACGCGGTATTCCGTCTCGTACTTATCGTAAGACGCTTTGCTGTAAAGCTTTAAAACATCCAGCTCTTTACGGCATTGCTCGGCACGACTTTGGTTCAAGTTCGTTTCCGATTCCGACTCAGCGGCTTGGGAAGAGGCAGCGCTTGGGGGAGCAGCATTGGCGTTCGCGTGTGCCGGTTCAGACTCATAGCGCACGGTCCAATTGGGTGGTGTCGCAGGTGTGGCTTCAGCAGGTGCTTCCTGGACAACGGCAGGAGGTGGGGTCACTACAGGCTTTTCTGGAGTTTTAGTAGCGCATCCCGCGAGGGCAAGTCCTACCGCTACAACGATGCCACACATTTTATCCATCGGTTCCACCAAAAAGTAATTACGGTTGGCTGAGTCGTTAGGTTCTGGGTAAAAGCAGTGATTCACTCAATGGTCGAGTGTGAGTTTTCTACCAGCCTCAAGGCGCTCAGCCTCTCTTCCTTGAGCGCACAGATACCCGATAATAGTAAAAAAACAAAGAGATGACGAGTAAAAGCTCATCAGAAAAGTCACAAGCCGGGTAGGACAATTACGGTGGACCGAACTGCTTTCGGAACGCCGGTGAAAAACCGTCTTTCGCTACCTGAACCCCAGAAACACAAAAGCCCCGCGAGTGCGGGGCTTTCGTATGAATCTTGGCGGGAAACCAGGGATTCGAACCCTGGGAACGCTATTAACGTTCGCCGGTTTTCAAGACCGGTGCATTCAACCACTCTGCCAATTTCCCTTGCGCATAACAGGATTATAGTAGCCCATCCTGTCTCAGCGGGCGCCATAATACCCGAATGAAACACACTGTCAAACTCTCGCCATAGCTTGTTACAGAGCGTCTGTTATGATCTTTGCGACTGAACGTTTCAAAACCGAAGGAGTGTCGCCATGCGCGAACAGAATTACGCAGTGAATGGTCACGCGCAGGCTGAGCAGCTTGAAGTCAGCCGCGTTTTGCGCAACACCTATGGCCTGCTCGCCCTTACCCTCGCCTTCAGCGGTGTAATGGCGTTCGTGGCGCAGCAGATGCGCGTCGGCTACCCGAATATCTTTGTCGTGCTGATCGGCTTCTATGGCCTGTTCTTCCTGACCAACAAGCTGCGCGACTCGGCCTGGGGCCTGGTGTCGGCATTTGCCTTGACCGGCTTCATGGGTTTTATTCTCGGTCCGATCCTCAACCGTTACCTCGGCATGGCCGGCGGCGCGGAAGTAGTCAGCTCGGCCTTCGCCATGACCGCCGTGGTATTCGGCGGCCTGTCGGCCTACGTACTGGTGACCCGCAAGGACATGAGCTTCCTCGGTGGTTTCATCACTGCAGGCTTCTTCGTGTTGCTGGCTGCCGTGGTCGCCAGCATGTTCTTCCAGATCAGCGGCCTGCAACTGGCGATCAGCGCGGGCTTCGTGCTGTTCTCCTCCGTGTGCATCCTGTTCCAGACCAGTGCCATCATCCACGGTGGTGAGCGCAACTACATCATGGCGACCATCAGCCTGTATGTATCGATCTACAACCTGTTCGTCAGCCTGTTGCAGATCTTCGGCATCATGGGTCGCGATGACTGATCCATACCCGCAATAAAAAATGCCCCGTATCGAAAGATACGGGGCATTTTTGTTGCCGCGCCACGTGAACAGGATCAGTACCGGTTGGGTTCCATTTCCAGTTCGACCTTGAAACGCTCGGCAATGTCCTGCTGGATACGCCGGGCCAGTTCTGCAATCTCCTGCCCCGTGGCGCCGCCATAGTTGACCAGCACGAGCGCCTGCAATTTATGCACGCCGGCATCGCCTTCACGAAAGCCCTTCCAGCCCGCCTTGTCGATCAACCAACCCGCGGCCAGTTTCATCTGCCCATCCGCTTGGGGGTAGGCCACCAGGTCCGGATAGCTCGCCTGCAACTCGGTCGCCAGCGCCTGAGAGACCAACGGGTTCTTGAAGAAGCTCCCGGCGTTGCCCAGTTCTGCCGGATCCGGCAGTTTTTCCCGGCGGATGCTGCAGATCGCTTGGCTGACATCACTGGGTGTTGCTTCAACGATGCCCTGCGCGGCCAGGCGTTGCCGCACCGGGCCGTAATCGAGCTTCAACTGGCCCGCACGGCTCAAGGCAAAACGCACGCGCAGAATCAACCAGCGACCGGTCTCATGCTTGAACAGGCTGTCACGGTAGGCAAAGTTGCACTCATCCAGGCTGAAATCGCGCAACTCGCCAGTATGGCGATCCAGTGTGGTCAGGCCGGCGAACACATCCTTGATCTCAACCCCGTAGGCGCCGATGTTCTGCATGGGCGCTGCGCCCACCGTGCCCGGGATCAGGCTGAGGTTTTCCAGGCCGCAGAACCCCTGCTCCAGGGTCCACAACACAAAGGGATGCCAAGGCTCGCCCGCCTCGGCTTCAACCACCACGTGCACACCGTCGTCGTGCAGCACGCGAATGCCCTGGGTGGCCATGCGCAGCACCAGCGCATCAATGTCCTGGGTCAGCAGCAAGTTGCTGCCGCCGCCGATCACCAGCAACGGCAAGTCGTGTGCCGCCGCACGCAGCAGGGCTTCGCGAACATCGGCATCACTGCGCGCCTCGGCAAACAACCGGGCACGCACGTCGATACCGAAGCTGTTGAACGGCTTGAGCGATACCTGCGCCCGCACCTGCAAGGTCATAACCGCCCCTTCAGTTCGATTACCAATGAGTCACACGCCTGCTCGATAAGGTCCAGCACCCGCTCGAAACCCTGCTCGCCTTCGTAGTAAGGGTCGGGGACTTCATCCACTTCGGCGTCATAGCGGCGCAGGAACAAATCCAGCTCGGCCTTGCCCTGCCCAGGCTGCATGGCCTTGAGGTTGCGCAGGTTGCTGTTGTCCATGGCCAGGATCAGGTCGTATCGCGAAAAATCGGCCCGGGAGACCTGCTGCGCGCGCTGCGCAGACAGATCGTAACCCCGCGCCCGCGCGGCACGCTGGCTGCGCTGGTCGGGCGGATTCCCGATATGCCATTCACCGGTGCCTGCGGAAGCGACCTCTACCTGCCCCGCCAACCCGGCATCGCGCAATTTCTGGCGCAGTACACCTTCTGCGGTAGGCGAGCGGCAGATGTTACCCAGGCACACGAACAGAACCTCCATCAGGCCCCCAGCAGGCGGCGGACGCGCTCGAGGTCTTCCGGAGTGTCGACACCCGCGGGCGGCGCTTCCAGGGCATCGCCGACATGGATACGCACGCCGTGCCACAAGGCACGCAATTGCTCCAGGGACTCGGTGTTCTCCAGCCAGCAAGGGCCCCAGCTGACAAAGTCATGCAGGAAACCGGCACGGTAGGCATAAATACCGATATGGCGGCGGTACGGCACACCGTGTGGCAAAACATCACGGCTCTTGGCGAAAGCATCGCGCGCCCACGGCAGCGTCGACCGGCTGAAGGTCAGCGCCAGGCCATTGATGTCGCTGACCACTTTCACCACGTTCGGGTTGAACAGGGTGTCGATGTCCTCGATGGGCTCAGCCAGGGTGGCCATGCGCGCTTCGCCGTGGGCCGCCAGGTTGGCCGCCACTTGGTCAATCACGCTGGGCGGGATCAAGGGTTCGTCGCCCTGCACGTTGACCACAATGGCATCGGGTGCCAAACCCAGCTGCGTGGCCACTTCGGCCAGGCGGTCGGTGCCGGAGTTGTGGTCTTCGCGGGTCAGCACCGCTTCGGCGCCGAACCCCTTGCAGGCCTCGATGATGCGCGGATCATCGGTGGCAACGACCACGCGCTCGGCGCTGCTTTTGCTGGCCTGCTCCCACACCAACTGGATCATCGGCTTGTTGCCGATCAGTTGCAGCGGCTTGCCCGGCAGGCGTGTAGAGGCATAGCGGGAGGGAATGACAACGGTAAAGGCAGTGGTCATTTATCCAGACGCTCGTCAGTGGTCAGGGTGCGAGCTTCGGTTTCCAGCATCACTGGAATGCCATCACGGATCGGGTACGCCAGACCGGCGCCCTTGCTGATCAGCTCGGTTTTATCGGCGCTCAGCTTGAGCGGGCCTTTGCAGATAGGGCAAGCGAGGATGTCGAGCAGTTTGGTGTCCATGGGTGTTTCCTGGATAAAAGCGTTTCAAGGCAAGAGGCGAGCGGGCAACAGGCGCATCAACTGCGTGTCGAACCAGGCGACGAACGCCGGCGACGGCACCGCATCCACCGCAAGGTACCACCAGTCTGGCCGGGCAAAAGTGCGGCACTTCACCGCGTCTTTCTCGGTCATGACCAGCGGCAATGACGGCGTAAAATTCAAGACCTCGGCGCTGTAGGGCGCGTGGTCGGCAAATGCATGGGGTATCGGCCGCCAGTGTAGCGTTTCAAGGGTATTGAAGAAACGTTGCGGATTACCGATGCCGGCCACCGCATGCACGGGCTGACCATTGGGGAAGTGATCCACCGACCGACGCTCGCCGGTCTGTAGATTGACCAAGGCCGTGGGTTGCAAGCGAAAGGCAAAACCGTCCTCCCGATCACTGGAGGCCCCGTTGTACAACAGCGCATCGACACTCTGCAGTCGCTCCACCGGTTCGCGCAACGGCCCGGCAGGCAGGCAGCGGCGGTTGCCCAGACCGCGGGCCGCATCGATCAGCACCAATTCAAGATCGCGCGCCAGGCGGTAGTGCTGCAAACCGTCGTCGGAGAGGATCAGGTCGAGGGGTTCGCTGGCCAGCAGCGCCTTGACCGCCCGACTGCGGTCGGGATCGATCATCAGCGGCACGCCGCTGCGCTGCACGATCAACAAGGGCTCATCCCCCGCGACATCGGCGCTGTGACTGGCCTCGACCCGCCAGGGCAGTTGCGGCGGCTTGGCACCGTAGCCTCGGCTGACCACACCCACGCGCAAGCCGCTGCGCTGGCAGTGCTCGATCAGCCACAGGATCAGCGGGGTCTTGCCGGTGCCGCCCACGGTGATATTGCCGACCACCACCACCGGCACCGGCGATTGATAAATCTCGCCTTCGCCCGCCACGAAGCGCGCGCGTTTGCGCTGCACGACCCGGCGATATAACGATTCCAGTGGCCGCAACAGCGCCAGGGCAGGATGACCTTCGTACCAGGCTTTTAGCAGACGATCGGACATAGTCATCAGGGTTGGCTCGCCGCCTCGACGGTGCTCATGCGCAGATGACTGAAACCAAGCTTGCCGGCAGCATCCATCGCAGTGACCACGGCCTGGTGCTGGGTCTTGCCATCGGCGCTGATGGAAAGCGGCATTTTGGTATCACCGCCTGACTCCTTCTGCAGCGCTTCCATCAGGCTGGCAAGGTCATTTTTCTCCAACACCTGGTTGTTCACCGAAAACACCCCGTCGGCGCTGATGGCGATGTCCAGCGTCTTGACTTCCTGATCCTCGGCGGGCGAACCGCTCACCGCTTCCGGCAGGTCGACGCGCAGTTGGGTCTGGCGGGTGAAGGTGGTGGTCACGACAAAAAACAGCAGCAGGATAAACACCACGTCGATCAGCGACGCGAGGTTGATATCGACATTTTCCCGTTGCTTGCGGCGAAATCTCACGCTTTGCCCCCAACCAGGTCCACGTCACGGTCGCCCTGCACCACTTCCACCAGCTTGATGGCTTCCTGCTCCATGCCGACCACCAGCTCATCGATGCGTCGTTGCAGGAAACGGTGAAAGAACACCGACGGAATACCCACCATCAGGCCCGCCGCCGTGGTGATCAGTGCCTTGGAAATACCGCCGGCCAGTACGGCGGCGTTGGTGGTCATGCCCGAGCCCATGAACGAGCTGAAAATATCGATCATGCCCAACACCGTGCCGAGCAAGCCAAGCAATGGCGCCATCGCAGCGATAGTGCCGAGGGCGTTGATGTAACGCTCCAGTTCATGGATGACCCGGGCGGCAGCCTCCTCGATGCACTCTTTCATGATCTCGCGACCATGTTTAGAGTTGGCCAGGCCCGCCGCGAGGATCTCACCCAGGGGCGAGTTGGCGCGCAGTTCCTTGAGCTTGTCTTTATCCAGCTGTTTGTTCTTGATCCAGCCCCAGACCTGCCCCAGCAAATGTTCAGGGGTGACGCGGCTGGCACGCAGGGTCCACAGGCGTTCGGCGACGATGCCGAGAGCGGCGATGGAACTCAAGATGATCGGCAACATCATCCAGCCGCCGGATTTGACCAATTCCCACACAGTGAATGTCCCCTCGAAAAAGTGCGCCACTTTACCATATAGGTTCCGTGACGGGGTTCGTCGACCATCGTGCCGCCTGTCGCGGACGACCGCTGGGATCAGGGTGGCGGTTCACGCCAGAAGCGACGTTGATCCCGGGCAACCACCGGCGCTGCAAACGCCCCCAGTTGCAAGCGGATAGCCCCTTGTTCGGCACTGTCGTAGACCCGGGTACCCAACGCCCGATACCGCGCCAGAACCTCCGCATGCGGATGGCCGAACGCATTGCCGCGTCCGCGGGAAATCAGCACCGACGTGGGCGCAACGCGTTGCAGAAACGTCCCTGAAGAAGAGCTGCGACTGCCATGATGCGGCGCTTGCAGCCAGTCGCTGGGCCCCGCGAGCGGTGAGGCGAGCAAGGCCTGTTCGGCGGCACGATCGATATCGCCCGTCAACAGCAGGCTTTCACCTTTGGCCTGGATTCGCAGCACACAGGATTTGGCATTGCCGTCAGTCGCTTGCGGCCACTGCCACAGCTCGAATACCACGCCATCCCAGCTCCACGACTCGCCACTGACACAGGACTGAGTCCTCAGGAACGCCGGCAGTCCTTCCGTTTCCCCGCCGACCACCCGCGTGATCGGCAGCCCCCGGGCCACCGTCGCCGCTCCGCCTGCGTGATCGGCATCGGCGTGACTGAGCAACATCATGTCCAGTCGCCCTACTCCCAGCTTTTTCAAGGTCGGCAGTACCACACGGGCCCCAAGGTCCATTTCGCCAGCTCGCGGTCCGGCGTCGTAGAGCAAGGTGTGGTGCCGCGTACGCAGGATCAATGCCAAGCCCTGCCCGACGTCCAGTTGCAGCACGTCCACTTGCCCATGGGGCACCGATTCGCGCGGAGGAAACACCGCCAGCATCAGCATCGGCCAACCGAGCAACCGGAACGGCACGCCCTTTGGCAGCAGCAACATGACCGTCCCCGCCAGGCTGACCCACCAATAACCCACCGGCACCTCGGCGGGCAACCACGCGGGCGCCTTCATGGCCAATAGCGCCAGCGCCTTGAAACCGATATCCAGCGCCCCGCCGGCCAGCCACAACAGGCTCTCCCCCAGCAGGGGCACCGGCAACAGCAGCGTGCCCGACAGGGCCAGCGGCAATACCACCAGGCTGATCCACGGCACGGCTAAGAGATTGGCCAGCGGCGCACTGAGGCTGATGGGCAACCCCAGCACCAGTAACAGCGGAAACAGGCCAATCGCGATCAACCACTGGGGTCGGGTCCAGGCCTGCCAGACGCTCCACGGCCCCAGGCGCCCGCTGAACGTCAAGATCAACACCGCCACGGCGGCGAACGACAACCAGAACCCCGGCTGCAGGCTGGCCAACGGTTCGAGGATCAACACACCGTTGAACGCCAGCAATAACGGCCACCAGCTCCCCAGATGCCGAAATCGCAGACGCCACAACAACACCAGCCCGACCATCACACACGCGCGCTGCACCGGCACTCCGAACCCGGCCAGCAAGCCGTAGCCCAGCGCGGCGGCAAAGGCCAGCGCGCAGGCCCAGGGCAACCATGGCCAGCCGGGAGGCCACCACCCCAAACGCGCCAGGCCGGCCACCAGCCCGTAGATGAGACCGGCCAGCAAACCGATGTGCTGCCCGGAAATCACTAGCAAGTGCACGGTGCCGGTGTCCTGCAACACCCGCCAATCCTCGGCTGCCAAACCGGAACCATCGCCCAGCACCAAGGCCGTCAGACCAGCCTCGCGCCCCTGGGCATCGACCGTCATCAGCCGTTGCCGCAACGTGTCACGCCAGGCGTTGCGCGCCGGGCCCAGGCGCTCGCCGTCCTTCACCGAAGCGGTGGCACCGATTCTCTGGGCGAGCAACCAGACTTCACGATCGAAACCGTGGAAATTCAACAGGCCCGCAGGCCGTCGAAGCTTCAGGGCCAAACGCCAGCGTTCGCCGCTGCGCACCACCGGCCCACCGTGCCAGGACACCCGAATACGCTTGGGCAGGCGGGCATTGCGCGACCGGCCGTCGGCCAGTTCGAAACGCACCCCGCTGCCGGTTTGCTGCGGCAAGCCGATAACCCGCCCCTCCACCCAACGAGTCTGCCCGTCCAGCGCCGGGCTCAGACGGTCATCCAGCGCTGATTGCGCGCTGAAACAGGCCCAACTCAAGCCCAGCAGGAAAAACGCCAGCGGATAGGTCCTAAACGGCAAGGCCATCAATGCCACTATCGCCATGGCCAGCAGCCAGCCCCCATGGGGCAATGCCGGCAAAAAACGCAGGGACAACAGCCCCAACGCACACGCAAACATCCCTGCTTTCATGAATCATCCCTTCCAAGTGATCCACCCAGTCTTGGTCGGGTTTGCCGTGTGCCCTATGACGTTTTGTCACAAAGTCTGAATTTTCTGTTTATAGAATGCGGGCATACTTGCCCCTCGAACTGACCTGGACCCCTTATGCCCCGGCGCTTATTCAAACGGTACATGCCCGATCCCAGCAGTATCAGGGAACATAAGTCATTACAATTTCTCGGCACTCTGCTGCACGACCCCAACCTCTGGCACCTGAATCGGCACTCGGTGGCACGGGCCATGGCCGTGGGCCTGTTCGCAGCCTTCATCCCGATTCCGTTACAGATGTTATTGGCAGCCGTGCTGGCCATCGTCGTGCGCGGCAATATGCCGATCGCCGTCAGCCTGGTGTGGCTGACCAACCCGCTCACCATGCCGGTGGTGTTCCTGTGCACCTACATGACCGGCGCGTGGTTGATGAATGTGCCGCCGCGCAGCCTTCCCGATGATCTCACCTGGGAATGGATCAGCGGTCAGTTGAGCACGCTGTGGCAACCCTTCCTGCTGGGGTCGGTGGTGCTGGGACTGGTGCTGGGCCTGCTGGCCTATTGCCTGACCATGGGTTACTGGCGCTGGTGGGTCGCCCACCAGTGGAAGAAGCGCAAACAGCGTCGCCACTGAACGCCGCCGCCTCTTCAAGCGCAGGCCGGCCCAAGCCTCTCATCACCCCAGGATTGCCGTCTGTCATCAATTTGCAAGATTCCGAACCGCGCAAATGGCTACACTGCGCAGGTGGCGCGGGCCGGATGCCTGCGCGGGATATTGATAACAGTGTGGTAGCAGGAGAGTGGCGTGCATAGAAGAATGGGGATAAAAGGCCGCGTACTGTTGCTGACCTTATTACCGACCAGCCTCATGGCCTTGTTGTTGGGCGGTTATTTCACCTGGATGCAGCTCTCGGAACTGCAAACCCAGTTGCTGCAACGTGGCGAAATGATCGCCGAACAGCTGGCACCGTTGGTGGCGCCGGCCCTGAGCAGCAGAAATGCCGATTTGCTCGAGCGCATCGCCACCCAGTCCCTGGAGCAGCCGGACGTACGCACCGTGTCCTTTCTGGCCCCGGACCGTGCGCCCCTGGCCCACGCAGGCCCGACCATGCTCAACCAGCCTCCGGTCGGCAACAGCTCTCACCTGCTGCAGCGCACCGGCAATGACGCTACGCGCTATCTGCTGCCGGTGTTTGGCCGCCATCGCAACCTCGCCGGCGAGGTGATTCCCGATGAGGCCGACCGCCTGCTGGGCTGGGTCGAGGTGGAGTTGTCCCACAACGGCATGCTGCTGCGTGGCTATCGCAGCCTGTTCGCCAGCCTGCTGTTGATCGCCATCGGCCTGACCTGCACCGCCGCCCTGGCGCTGCGCATCAGCCGCACCATCAACGCGCCCATCGGGCAGATCAAACAGGCCGTTGCCCAACTCAAGGACGGCAACCTGGAAACGCGCTTGCCGCCCTTGGGCAGCCAGGAGCTGGACCAGTTGGCCTCGGGCATCAATCGCATGGCCGAAACCCTGCAAAACGCCCAGGAAGAATTGCAACACAGCATCGACCAGGCCACCGAAGACGTGCGCCAGAACCTGGAAACCATTGAAATCCAGAACATCGAGCTCGACCTGGCGCGCAAAGAGGCTCTGGAAGCCAGCCGCATCAAGTCGGAATTCCTGGCCAACATGAGCCATGAGATCCGTACTCCGCTCAACGGCATCCTCGGTTTCACGCACCTGCTGCAAAAAAGCGAGTTGTCGCCGCGCCAGCTGGATTACCTGGGCACCATCGAGAAATCCGCCGACAACCTGCTGGGCATCATCAATGAAATCCTCGACTTCTCGAAGATCGAAGCCGGCAAGCTGGTGCTGGACAGCGTGCCGTTCAACCTGCGGGACCTGCTGCAAGACACCCTGACCATCCTGGCCCCCGCTGCCCACGCCAAACAGCTCGAACTGGTGAGCCTGGTGTACCGCGACACGCCGCTGGCGCTGGTGGGCGACCCGCTGCGGCTCAAGCAGATCCTCACCAACCTGATCAGCAACGCGATCAAGTTCACCCGTGAAGGCACCATCGTGGCCCGCGCCATGATCGAGGACGAGCAGGAAGACAGCGTGCAGTTGCGCATCAGCGTGCAGGACACCGGTATCGGCCTGTCCAGCCAGGACGTGCGCGCCCTGTTCCAGGCCTTCAGCCAGGCCGACAATTCGCTGTCGCGCCAACCGGGCGGCACTGGCCTGGGACTGGTGATTTCCAAACGCCTGATCGAACAGATGGGTGGCGAAATCGGCGTGGACAGCACGCCGGGCGAAGGCTCGGAATTCTGGATCAGCCTGAGCCTGCCCAAAACCCGCGACGACGTCGAAGACCTGCCCGCCGCGCCACTGCTGGGCCGTCGCGTGGCCGTGCTGGAAAACCACGAACTGGCGCGCCAGGCGCTGCAACATCAACTGGAAGATTGCGGCCTGCAGGTGACGCCGTTCAACAGCCTGGAAAACCTGACCAATGGCATCACCAGCGCCCATCAGACCGAGCAGGCCATCGACCTCGCCGTGCTGGGCGTCACCGCCAATGACATTCCTCCCGAACGCCTCAACCAGCACCTGTGGGACCTCGAACACCTGGGTTGCAAGGTGCTGGTGCTGTGCCCTACCACCGAACAGATGCTGTTCAACCAGTCGGTGCCCAACCCCAACAGCCAGCTCCAGGCCAAACCGGCCTGTACGCGCAAATTGCGTCGCTCCCTGGCCGACCTGATCAGCCCGCGCCCATCGCGCAACGAGCCCGGCGAGCCGCTGGCCAGCCGCGCGCCGCGGATACTCTGCGTCGACGACAACCCGGCCAACCTGCTGCTGGTGCAAACCCTGCTGGAAGACATGGGCGCCAAGGTACAGGCCGTGGAAAGCGGCTATGCGGCTATCGACGCAGTCAAACAGGAAACCTTCGACCTGGTGCTGATGGACGTACAGATGCCCGGCATGGACGGTCGCCAGAGCACCGAGGCGATTCGCCAGTGGGAAAGCGAGCGCCATGGCACGCCGCTGCCGGTGGTGGCGCTCACCGCCCACGCCATGGCCAACGAAAAGCGCGCCCTGCTGCAAAGCGGCATGGACGACTACCTGACCAAGCCCATCAGCGAACGCCAACTGGCCCAGGTGGTGCTCAAGTGGACCGGCCTGGCCCTGCGCAACCAGGGGCCGGAACGTTCAGCCGACAACCTGGGCCCAGGCCTGCAACTGCCAGTGCTGGACCACGAGGAGGGCCTGCGCCTGGCAGCCGGCAAGACCGACCTGGCGGCGGACATGCTCGCCATGCTGCTGGCTTCCCTGGAAGCCGATCGTATTGCGATCCGCGTCGCCCGTGATGCCAATGACAACACGGCCCTGATCGAACGGGTCCACCGCCTGCACGGCGCCACTCGCTATTGCGGCGTGCCGCAACTGCGCGCGGCCTGCCAGCGCGCCGAAACCCTGCTCAAGCAGGACGACGCCAAGGCCCTGGCTGCGCTGGACGAGTTGGACATGGCCATCGCCCGGTTGGCCAGCGAGGCGCGGGTCAGCGCTTGATACAGTTTTATGGCATGCAGGAGAAACTGTGGGAGCGAGCTTGCTCGCGATTGCGGTCTTTCAGTCATTGATGAGGTGACTGACCCGCCACTTTCGCGGGCAAGCCCGCTCCCACAGGGTCATGGGGTTATTTTATGAGTGCAGGGAGCCTTTGATGCGTGTCATTCTTTTCAGCAGCCAGGCCTACGACCGCGAGAGTTTTCTCGGCGAACCACTGGCGTCAGGTCTGGAACTGCATTTCCAGCCTGCCCGGCTCAACCTCGACACCGTCGCGCTGGCCAACGGCCACGAGGCGGTCTGCGCCTTTATCAATGACGACCTCAGCGCACCGGTGCTGGAACAGTTGGCCAAGGGCGGCACGCGCTTGATTGCCCTGCGCTCTGCCGGCTACAACCATGTCGACCTGCCCGCCGCCAGTCGCCTGGGCCTGAGCGTCGTGCGGGTGCCGGCCTATTCGCCTCACGCGGTCGCCGAACACGCCGTGGCATTGATCCTGGCCCTCAACCGCCGCCTGCACCGTGCCTATAACCGTACCCGTGACGGCGACTTCACGCTGCACGGCCTCACCGGCTTCGACCTGGTGGGCAAGACCGTCGGCGTGGTCGGCACCGGGCAGATCGGTGCCACCTTCGCCACAATCATGTCCGGTTTCGGCTGCCAGTTGCTCGCCCATGACCCCTTCCCCAACCCTCAGGTCCAGGCGCTTGGTGCCCGCTACGTGAGCTTGCCCGAGCTGCTGGCCCAGGCGCAGATCATCAGCCTGCATTGCCCGCTGACCACCGACAGCAAACACCTGATCAACGCCCACTCCCTGGCGCACATGCAGCCCGGTGCCATGCTGATCAACACCGGGCGCGGTGGTCTGGTGGATACGCCGGCACTGATCGACGCCCTCAAGGACGGCCAGCTCGGCTACCTGGGGCTGGATGTCTACGAGGAAGAAGCCCAGCTGTTTTTCGAAGACCGCTCCGACCTGCCCTTGCAGGACGACGTGCTCGCGCGCCTGCTGACCTTTCCCAACGTGATCATCACCGCGCACCAGGCGTTCCTCACCCGTGAGGCCCTGGCGGCGATTGCCGGCACGACCTTGGCCAACATCCTTGCCTGGGCTGAGGGTCGGGCACAGAACCTTGTCGACGGGTGATCAGCGGTCACATACCACGCTCATGATGAGCAGGCACCCGTGATAGGATGCCGCGCCTATTTGGAGGACCCATGGCCGAACACGATTTCCGCTTCAGCTTGCTGAGCCCGCAACATACTCTGATCGAATGCCGCGCCCTGGTGCCGGGCCGTTACCAGGTCACCGGCAGCGGTGGATCGATCAAGCACGGCGACGTGTTGATCGTCACCCTGCGCGGCAGTAAAACCCTGTCGATGCGCCTCACCGTCGAAGGTGACGCACGCTACTCCATCCGCCCTGCCGGTCAATGGGTTGCCATGGCCCGGGGGCCGCAGTTCGGTGAACTGGAGATTCACACCTGGAAGGTCAACTGCGACAGCTGCGAAAACGTGCTGGAGTTTGAGTTCGCGGTGGAAACCAAGCTGACCAAAGAACCGTTGCAACCGGCCGCCAATGCCCGCATCAAAGAGCTGGGCTGGGCCAGCGAAGGCGACAAGCACCGCTGCCCGAAATGCCAGCAGGCCGCGCAATGAAAGGCCTGCTTCTGCTCGCCGCCGGGCTGGCCTTGACCGGCTGCGCCGGTGATGCGGTCAAGCTCAAGCAGGATCACAGCTACGTGGTGGAATGGATTGGTGAGCGGCCACTGATGGATTACGCGCACCTGACCGTGACACTCGGCGCGGATGGCCGTGCCTATGGCAACGGCGGTTGCAACCACTGGTTTGCCCCCTACAGCGTGAACGGCGACAAACTCACTTTCGGCAAGCTCGGCAGCACCCGCAAACTCTGCGCCGAAGCCTTGATGGAACAGGAACACCGCTTCTTCCAGGCCCTGCAAGGCGTCGAACGCTGGGATATTTCGCCTATCGAACAGACGCGCTTCTGGCCGGCACAAGGCAAGCCGATTCGTTTGTGGCTCGAAGAGGGCTGATACTGGCCACTTGCAATCCACTGTGGGACCAGGCTTGTGTGGGAGCGGGGTTGTTCTCCCACCCCGAATTTCCGCCCCAAACTTTTCCCCCCCCCTCCCCCTTTCCTCACCAACCCCCC
>NZ_JBSVVZ010000015.1:0-95560 GCF_054071875.1 Pseudomonas sp. SDO524_S393
GCGGTCTTTCAGCCAGTGATGTGCTGACTGATCCAGCGCTATCGCAGGCAAGCCAGCTCCCACAAGTTTGTGAGCGTTTCACACCGAAGTCGCTGAACGATTTGCCATCCTGATCCGTCATACCCTTCCTTGAGCTAGTGTAGGAATTACCTACCACTCAGCCCTGCGATTAGTCCAAAACCGCCCATCCATGTTTAACTTGAATGCTCGTTCAAGTTAAATCGGTGGTTCGCTGCCCGCTCACAACAGGAGGCTTACCTTTGCTGAGTCCGTTATTTACAGCCCCATTTCCCACCCCCGGGGTGCATCGTTCATGAGTGCATCGTCTACCCCTTCCAGCGGCCTGGTGCGCATGAATGCACCGGTGTTTTACTTCGCCGCCACGCTGATTCTGCTGTTCGGCGTTACGGTCATCGCGATTCCACAGCAGGCCGGTGCCTGGCTGTTGGCCGCGCAAAACTGGGCGGCCAACACGGTCGGCTGGTACTACATGCTGGCGATGACCCTGTATCTGGTCTTCGTGGTGGTCACCGCGTTATCGGGCTACGGCAAGATAAAACTCGGTGCCGACCACGACGAGCCCGAATTCAGTTACCTGTCCTGGGCCGGCATGCTGTTCGCCGCCGGGATCAGCATCACGCTGTTTTTCTTTTGCGTGTCCGAGCCTTTGACCCACCTGGTGCAGCCGCCCCAAGGTGCGCCGATGACCGCCGAAGCGGCGCGCCAGGGCATGCAGATTCTGTTTCTGCACTGGGGCCTGCATGGCTGGGGTGTGTTTGCGTTTGTCGGCATGGCCCTGGCGTATTTCGCCTACCGGCATAATCTGCCGCTGGCGTTGCGTTCGGCGTTGTACCCGCTGATCGGCAAGCGCATCAACGGGCCCATCGGTTATGCGGTGGATGGCTTCGGCATCATTGCCACGGTGTTCGGTCTGGGGGCCGACATGGGCTTCGGCGTGCTGCACCTCAACTCCGGTCTCGATTACCTGTTCGGCGTGGCGCACACCCAGTGGATTCAGGTCGGCCTGATCACGCTGATGATGGGCGCGGCGATCCTGGTGGCCGTTTCCGGGGTCGACAAGGGCGTACGGGTGATGTCCGACATCAACATGCTGCTGGCCTGCGCGTTGTTGCTGTTCGTGCTGTTCGCCGGGCCCACCCAGCATTTGCTCAACACCCTGATCCAAAACCTGGGCGACTACCTCGGCGCGCTGCCGACCAAAAGCTTCGACGTCTACGCCTATGACAAACCCAGCGACTGGCTGGGCAGTTGGACGGTGTTCTACTGGGCCTGGTGGATCGCGTGGTCGCCGTTCGTGGGCCTGTTCATCGCGCGTATTTCCCGAGGCCGGACCATCCGCGAGTTTGTGTTCGGCGTGTTGCTGATCCCGTTGGGTTTCACCCTGGCGTGGATGTCGATCTTCGGCAACAGCGCCATCGATCAGGTGCTCAACCATGGCCTGGTCGCGCTGGGCCAATCGGCCATTGACGATCCGTCGATGAGTCTTTATCTGCTGCTGGAAACCTACCCGTGGAGCAAGACGGTCATCGCCGTCACAGTGTTTATCAGCTTCGTGTTTTTCGTGACGTCGGCCGACTCCGGCACCGTGGTGCTGTCGACGCTATCGTCGAAGGGCGGCAACGCCGACGAAGACGGGCCGAAGTGGTTGCGGGTGTTCTGGGGCGCGATGACCGCGCTGGTCACCAGTGCGCTGTTGTTCGCGGGCAGCATCGACTCGCTCAAGTCTGCGGTGGTGCTGACTTCGCTTCCGTTCTCGATGATTCTGCTGCTGATGATGTGGGGACTGCACAAGGCGTTCTATCTGGAGTCGCAGAAGCAGATTGCCCAATTGCATTCGCTGGCGCCGATTTCTGCGGCGCGCAAGGGGCGTGGTGGCTGGCGTCAGCGTCTGAGCCAGGCAGTGCATTTTCCGTCGCGGGATGAGGTGTACCGTTTCCTCGATTCGACGGTGCGTCCGGCAATCGAAGAGGTGACGGCGGTGTTTGTCGAGAAGGGCCTGAATGTGATCACACAGCCCGACCCGGCCAATGACAGCGTCAGCCTGGAAATCGGCCACGGCGAGGAGCATCCGTTCGTGTATCAGGTGCAAATGCGCGGTTACTTCACGCCGTCGTTCGCCCGGGGCGGCATGGGTTCCAAAGAGATCAACAACCGCCGTTACTACCGTGCGGAAGTGCACTTGAGCGAGGGCAGCCAGGACTATGACCTGGTGGGCTACACCAAGGAGCAGATCATCAACGACATCCTCGATCAGTACGAGCGGCACTTGCAGTTTCTGCACCTGGTGCGGTGAGGCTCAGGCCCTGATGAACAGGGCCAGCGCCACCAGTGGCGTGCCGAACACCACGCTGCCGATCACCAACTCCGTCATCAGGGGCTGGCCGGCGGTGATCACGCCCACCGCGCCGTTGACCACCGCCGCCACCAGCCAGATGCCGACAAAACTATAGGCCAGCCCATTGCGGCTCACGCCGAGCTTCTGCCCGATAAACAGCATCAGCGTCAGCAGGATCAGGCCTGCGGTGATCACCAGGGTTGTGTGCATTTTCAAAGCTCCTTGCCTAGGCTCTGTACGAAAAGCCTTGATACTCGGTGATGCTGCGTTGAAAGCAGCCTCGGAATGCTCATTTACAATCCGTAAACTCCGCTTCCTCGGCTGCTTTCGCCTTGCCTGACCTTCGTCTCAAGACTTTTCATACAGACCCTAATGCCCGGTCGAGCGAATAACGCTCCGCGCCACGAAACGCCAGGTAGAACGATAGCAGCGCCATCAACACCGGGTATTCGATGCCACGGTCGATCCACGGCCAGGTCGGGCCCAGCAACCAGGCGATGGTCAGCATCTGCACGGTGATCAGCGCGGCGATCAGGCGTGTGCCCAGGCCGATGATCAACAGCAGCCCGCCGCCGGCTTCGAGCAAGGCCACCAGCAGCCCGATCAGCTCGGGCTCCGGTAGATGCAGGCGGTTCTGGATCAGGTTGATCGAGGCCGCCATGGGATCCGCCATCGACCCGTGGGCGGTGCCCAGCAGCTTGGGCAGGCCGTGGGTCACCATGATCACCCCGAAGCCTGCGCGCAACAGCGCGAAGGCCAGGGGCTCGGCGAGGCGGTAGAGCGGAGCGAGTGCAGGGATCAGCAGCTTCATCGCACGCCTCCATTGATCACTGAGTGACCGGCTTGAGCAAGTCTTGCAGGCCGACTTTCCAGAACAGCTCGGCACGCACGCGGTCGGCCACGCCGTTGACGATTTCGCAGCCGTCTTCAGAGGGGTCGATATGCCGCCGGAAAGGCCGGGTGCCGAACGGCAGGTCGACGATCTCGACGATGGCCTTGGCCACTTCACCCACATCCGCATCGGCCGGTTCCAGGGCCGCAAGACCTTGCAGCGCGGCGTCCGCCACGCCGGCGTAAGGGCCGTCCTGGTACTCGCTCACGCGCGGCTGGTCGGCAGGTTTGCCGGAGTGGGCGAAGTGGTTGGTGCCTTTGGTGAACGCGCCCGGCACGATGATCGAGGTTTCGATGCCCCAGCGCGTCAGCTCACTGGCATAGGACACTGCCAGGGAATCCATCGCCGCCTTGGCCGCGAAGTACGGTGCCAGAAACGGCGGGGTGCCGCCCCGGGCACTGCTCGAAGACACCCACACCACCAGGCCCTTGCCCTGCTTGCGCAGGTACGGCAGCGCCGCGCGGTTGACCCGTTGGGTACTCAATACGTTGATGTCGTACAGCTGGGCGAACTGCTCGGGTGTGAAAGCTTCGGCCGGGCCGAAGGACATGTGCCCGGCATTGTGGATGATCACATCCAGGCGTCCGCACTCGGCGACCACCTTGGCCACGCCGGCGTCCACGGACTCGCTGGAAGCGACGTCCAGCTCGACGCTGCGCAGGTCCACTTGATGTTCTTCGGCATAGCGCTGCACCTCGGCCACCTGCGGCGCGTTGCGCCCTTCGGTTTCACGCATGCTGGCGTATACCGTGTGGCCGGCATTGGCCAGGGCACGGGCAGTGAGTGCACCAAAACCACTGGATGCGCCGGTAATCAAGACGATCGATTTCATGGGGTTGTCCTCCAAGGGGTTTCAGACCAGGCCGCCGTTCGCGCGCAGGATTTGCCCGTTGATCCAGCTACCGGCCGGGCTCACCAGGAACGACACCACACGAGCGATATCTTCAGGTTGGCCCAGGCGCTCCAGGGGCGGCATCTTGGCCATGGTCTGGATCTGTTCTTCGCTTTTGCCATGCAGGAACAGCTCGGTGGCGACAGGGCCCGGGGCGACGGCGTTGACGGTAATGCGACGGCCACGCATCTCTTTGGAAAACACCTGGGTCAGGGATTCCACCGCTGCCTTGCTGGCGATGTACACGGCGTAGCCGGGGAAGTTCAGGCCCACGGTGCTGCTGGAGAAGTTGACGATGCGCCCGCCGTCATTCAGGCGAGTGGCGGCTTCGCGCAGGGCGTTGAATGTGCCACGGGTGTGGATCTCGAAATTCTGGTCGTAGAGTTCGTCGCTGTGCTGGGCCAGGGGCAGCGCCTTGAGGATGCCGGCGTTGTTGATCAGCACGTCGACCTTGCCCAGCTGGGTTTCGGTCTCGTCGAACAGACGCTTGATATCGGCGGGTTTGGCGACGTCGCCTTGAATCGCTATGGCTTGGTGGCCGGCCTGACGCAGTTCCACCACCAGTTTCGACGCTTCAGTGGCGCTGCTGGCGTAGTTGATGGCCACGGCGTAACCGTCGGCGGCCAGTTGTTTGGCGATCACAGCGCCGATACCGCGGGAAGCGCCAGTGATAATTGCGACTTGACGAGTCATGGTGTGAAGTCCTCGGGGGTAGTGACTGGGTGTGGAAGCAGATTCACATGTTTACCCAGGCCGATAAATGCGCCAGAGTTGCCTTGACTGTTCAATAATCGCCAACAATCAAAGGGAAGGAGTGCAGCGTGGATCAAGTCAAAGCGATGAAGGTGTTTGTGCGCATTTACGAGCGCTCAAGCTTCACTCTAGCTGCGGATGACCTGAACCTGCCGCGCGCGACGCTCACCCATACCCTCAACCAGTTCGAAGCCTGGCTGGGCACGCGTTTGCTGGAGCGCAGCACCCGCCGCGTGCGCCCGACCCTGGATGGCGAGGCGTATTACCAGCGATGTGTGCAATTGTTGGCGGAATTGGAAGAGGCCGAACTGGCGTTTCGCACGGTCGCGCCCAAGGGCCGTCTGCGGGTGGACGTGCATGGCGCGCTGGCCCGGTATTTTCTGATCCCGGCGCTGCCGGAATTCATGGCGCGTTTCCCGGAGATCGAGTTGTCGATCAGCGAAGCCGACCGTTTTGTCGACCTGATTGCCGAAGGGGTCGATTGTGTATTGCGCGCAGGCAGCCTGGGCGACTCCACGTTGATCGGTCGGCGCGTGGCGACCTTGCGCCAAGTGACCTGCGCCAGCGCCTCTTACCTGCGCAAATACGGCGAGCCCAAAAGCCTGGCGGAGCTGAGTGGGCACCGTGCGGTGAATTACGTTTCGCGCACGGCCACCAAGCTGTTTCCGTTCGAGTTCATGGTGGACGGGCAGTTGCGCGAGATGAGTATTCCGGGTGCGTTGTCGGTATTTGGCGCGCAGATTTACTCCGCCAGCGCAGTCGCCGGATTGGGGATTATCCAGTGCCCGCATTACCGCATGGCCGAGTTGATCGAGCAGGGTGTGATGCGCGAAATCCTCACCGATACACCGCCGCCGCCCATGCCGGTGTCGGTGCTTTACCCGCACAACCGACACATGTCGCCGAGGGTGCGGGTGTTTGTCGATTGGCTGGCCGAAGTCTTCGAAAAAGCCCGCTAACCCGCGTAGTTAAAGGCTTTCTTAAAGTTAATTTCATTCGGTGGGGCGCCGTTTTGACGCGCAACTGTCATCTGGCCACTGCGTAATTGTGTGAAGCGTTTGACGCTTTCATTTCAGAACAGTGACGGAGACCGGTACCAATGAAGACGTTTTTAAGCCCCGTGGTGGGTGCCGCCATGGCGAGCTTTATGCTGTCTGCCCACGCCGATTTTATCGACGACAGCCACGCCGATGTGACCCTGCTCAATCGCTATCTCAACCAGCAGGGGCGTGATGTGGTGAACAGCAATGCCAAGGCCCACAGCATTCGGGATTGGGGCCAGGGGTTCGAGTTCAACTTCAAGTCCGGCTACACCGAGGGGCCCGTCGGTTTTGGCTTGGACCTGCAAGCGTTCTACGGTTTGAAACTGGATTCCGGCGGCGATCTCAACGACCACGATCACCAGGGCCGCTACCCCGGCAGCATGTTCCCGCTGCACAACGGCAAGTCGGTCGATCAGTTCGGCGTGCTGAGCCCGACCTTCAAGATGCACTTCGCCCAGGACGAGTTGCGCGTCGGCACGCTCTACGGCAATAACCCGGTGCTGGCCAACACCGATGGCCGCCTGTACCAGCAGACCAACACCGGTGTGCAACTGGTGTCCAAGGACCTCACCGACTTCACCTTCACCGGTGGCGATATCTTCAAGACCAAGATTCGCAACGAAACCGGCGACCAGGGCATGATCACCGCCGGCGGCACCAAAGAGAGCGATCGCTTCCTGTTCGGCGGGGCGGATTACACCGGTATCCAGAACACTACCGTGAGCCTGTGGTACTCCAACCTCGAAGATTATTACCAGCAGTTCTTCCTGGGGGCCAAACACCATGACGCCTTGCCGGTCGGCGCCCTCGACACCGATATCCGGGTGTTCCGCAGCCTGGGTGTGGGCGGCAACGCCGACGGCGACAAAGACTTCGCGGCGGCCGGCTTGTACGGCGACGGCACGGGCAAAGGCCGCATCAACCAGACCACCGCGAGTTTGCTCGAGAGCTACAGCCTGGACGGTCACACCATCGGCCTTGGCATCCAGAAAAACAGCGGCGACAGCGACTTCCCGTACCTGGATTCTGGCTTGAACAGCGGCGATAACCGCCAGGGCCCGGGGTCGGGCGCCGACACTCCAGCGCTGACCAACATGCAGTTGAATAAATTTCAACACGCCGGTGAGCGCACATGGCTTGCACAGTACAAGTATGACTTCGGTAAGCTGGGGCTCACGGGCCTGTCGTTCTCGGCGGCCTATGCCCACGGTGATGACATCCGCACCGCGCAGGGCACCACCAGCGAGTGGGAACGCAAC
The DNA here is from genome assembly GCF_054071875.1 of Pseudomonas sp. SDO524_S393. Classification (NCBI taxonomy): domain Bacteria; kingdom Pseudomonadati; phylum Pseudomonadota; class Gammaproteobacteria; order Pseudomonadales; family Pseudomonadaceae; genus Pseudomonas; species Pseudomonas sp. SDO524_S393. The sequence goes on from NZ_JBSVVZ010000015.1 coordinate 7,196, forward strand.
ATTGCCGTGGCGTATCAGGTACCGACCGGCAGTCTCAAAGGCCTGGGCGTGACCTGGAAAAATGCCCATGCGAGCCCGGACATCACCGGTGCCACCGTACAAGACGAAAATCGCCTCTATGTCAGCTATGTCGTTCCACTCTGGTAGGAAATTGCTGTAGAACGGAACGGCATACTTAAGCGATTCAGCTGCTTGAAAGGCCCGGGAATAAGCTTATTTCCGGGCCTTATTTGCCCTAAGTTCAAGAGAGGATTCGATGACTTACATTGCTGCCGAAAACCGCTATGAATCTATTCCTTACCGCCGCGTAGGCCGCAGTGGGCTGGTGCTACCCGCACTGTCCCTGGGCCTGTGGCACAACTTTGGCGACAGCACTCCGATCGACACCCAGCGCGCGCTGTTGCGCACGGCGTTTGATCTGGGAATCAACCACTTCGACCTGGCCAACAACTACGGCCCGCCCTACGGCAGCGCCGAGACCAATTTCGGTCGCCTGCTGCGCGAGGACTTCAAGCACTACCGCGACGAACTGATCATCTCCAGCAAAGCCGGCTGGGACATGTGGCCGGGCCCTTATGGCCAGGGCGGCGGTTCGCGCAAATACATCCTGGCGAGCCTGGATCAGAGCTTGCAACGCATGGGCCTGGACTATGTGGATATTTTCTATTCGCACCGGTTTGACCCCGACACTCCACTGGAGGAAACCGCCGGTGCCCTCGCCACTGCCGTGCAACAGGGCAAGGCGTTGTACATCGGGATCTCGTCGTATTCGGGGGTGAAAACCCGCGAAATCGCTGCGCTGCTCCAGGAGTGGAAAGTACCGTTGCTGATCCATCAGCCGGCCTACAACCTGCTCAACCGTTGGGTGGAGAAAGACCTGCTGGACACCACCGACGAACTCGGTGCCGGGGTGATCGCCTTTACGCCGCTGGCTCAGGGCGTGCTGACCGACAAGTACCTCAACGGCGTACCAGCCGACTCGCGAGTGAATCGCCCGGGGGGTGGCTCGTTGCAGGCCAAGCACCTGTCCGAGGCCAACATCGCCCACGCTCGCGCGCTGAACGAAATCGCCAAGCGTCGCGGCCAAAGCCTGGCCCAACTGGCCCTGGCCTGGACCCTGCGTGACCCACGGGTAACCAGCGCACTGATCGGCGCGAGCCGGCCCGAGCAGATCATCGAAAACGTCGGAGCCCTGAAGAACTTGAGCTTCAGCGCAGAAGAACTGGCGGAAATCGATGGGTACGCGAAGGAAGGCGGGATCAACTTGTGGGAAAAGCCGTCTACGGCTGAATAAAAAGGGCGTACGCGGTCAATGTGGGAGCGGCGGTGCGACGATTCGACTTGCCCGCGATGCGGGCGCCTCGGTGTGGCAGTTAGACCGTGGTGATGCTATCGCAGGCAAGCCAGCTCCCACACAAGCCGGCTCCTACAGTTGATTTTCTGTGTGGCTTAGAAGGGTACGTCGCCCAAGATGGTCGCCCGGTGCATCACCCGCCGTTGCGGCCGGTAGTCATCCACCGCGTAGTGCTGGGTCACGCGGTTGTCCCAGAACGCCACGTCGTTTTCCTGCCAGCGCCAGCGAATGGTGAATTCCGGTCGGGTCGCGTGGGCGAACAGCAATTTGAGAATCGCCTCGCTTTCCGCCGGTTCCAGTTCGTTGATCTTGGTGGTGAAACCATCGCTGACGAACAACGATTTACGCCCACTCACCGGATGGGTGCGCACCACCGGGTGTGAGAGCGGTGGGTTCTTTTTGCGGGTCTCTTCCCAGCGCGCCAGGTCTTCGGCGGTGTTGCCAAAGCGTTCCAGCGGGAACGACTTGGTGAAGTCGTGGGTCGCCGTCAAACCCTCGAGCAAGCGTTTCAACGGCTCGGACAGTGCCTCATAGGCCGCGATCCCGCTGGCCCACAAGGTGTCGCCGCCAAACGCCGGCAGCAGCTTGGCGCTGAGCACCGCGCCGAGGGCCGGGGTGGGCAGGAACGTCACGTCGGTGTGCCACACGGCGTTGTCGCGCACGTCGGTGACGGCGGTGTCGAGGATCAGTACTTCGGGCTGTTCCGGCACGTTGGGGTAGATCGGGTGAATGTGCAGATCACCGAAGTTCGCCGCAAACCGCGCCTGTTGCTGCGGGTTGATGGCCTGGCCGCGGAAGAACAGCACCGAGTGTGTCAGCAGCGCCTGTTCGATGGCGTCGCGCTCCTCGGTGTTCAGCGCTTGCGTGATGTCGACGCCACTGATCTGGGCGCCCAGGGCGGTGCTTATTGGGGTAACGATCAAGCTGTTCATGCGGTTCTCACTCAGTGTGCCTGGCCATGCCACGGCACCAGTTTGCGCTGCAGGGCGCGCAGGCCCATTTCCATGGCGAAGGCGATCAGGGCGATCACCAGGATCCCCAGCACGACCACGTCGGTGACCAGAAACTGCGCTGCCGACTGCACCATAAAGCCCAGACCGCTGGTGGCGGCGATCAGCTCGGCGGCGACCAGTGTCGACCAGCCCACTCCCAGGCCGATACGGATACCGGTGAGGATGTCGGGCAGGGCGCTCGGCAGGATCACATGGCGAATCAACTGGGCGCGGGTGGCCCCCAGCGATTGCGCCGCGCGCAGCTTGGCGGGGTCGACCGTGCGCACGCCGGTCGCGGTGGCGATGGCGATCGGCGCGAAGATCGCGAGGTAGATCAGCAGCACTTTGGACAGCTCGCCGATGCCACACCAGATCACGATCAGCGGCAGATAGGCCAGCGGCGGGATCGGGCGGTAGAACTCGATCAGCGGGTCGAGAATGCCCCGGGCGACACGGTTGGAGCCGATGGCAATGCCGACGGGTACGGCGGTCAGCACTGCAAAGCCCAGGCCCAGGCCGATGCGGCCAAGGCTGGCGCCCAGGTGTTGCCACAGGGTGGAGTCCATATAACCCGAAGTCGCCAGCAACCAGCCTTTTTGCAGCACGGCGGCGGGCGGCGGCAGGAACAGCGGTTCGATCAGACCGGTGGCGGTCACGGCCCACCAGAGGGCCAGCAGTGCGATCAAGGTCAGCACGCTGATCCAGCGCGTGCTCAGGCTGCGACGCACCGGGATCACTGCGTATGCCACCGGCTTGGCGACGGTGGCGGGGAGTTCGTAGCTGCTCATGCGGACACCTGCCGTTGGGAGAACACTTTGCCCAGCACGTGTTCACGGGTTTCGATAAAGCGCGGGTCGGACTTGATCGCTCGCGCCGACTCGCCGGCGGCGTAGCGTTGGCCGAAGTCCAGGCTCAGGCGCTCGACGATCTGGCCCGGGTTGGGCGCCAGCAGAATCAGGTCGGTGGCGAGGAACACCGCTTCTTCGATGTCGTGGGTAATCAGGAACACCGGCTTGGCCGTGCGCCGCCAGACTTGCAGCAACAGCTCCTGCATCTGCTCGCGGGTAAACGCATCGAGGGCGCCGAAGGGTTCGTCCATCAGCAGTACGCGAGGGTCGGCCGCCAGGGCGCGAGCCAGGCCGACACGTTGCTTCTGGCCGCCGGAAAGTTGCCAGATGCGACGGCTGTCGAAGCCGGCCAGGTCGACCAGCGCGAGCATTTCCCGGGCGCGCACGTCACGTTGCGCCTTGGTCACGCCAGCCAGCTCAAGGCCGAAGGCGACATTGGCCAATACGTCCTGCCAGGGCAGCAGCGCATCGTCCTGGAACACCACGCCGCGTTCGGCGCTGGGGCCTTTGACCGGCACGCCATCAAGTGTGATGCGCCCGGCAGAGGGTTCGACAAAGCCGGCAATCAGGTTCAACAGCGAAGTCTTGCCACTGCCGGACGGGCCGAGGGCCACCAGCAATTGCTGGGGCCCCAGGTCGAGTGAAATGTCTGACAGTACCGGTTCTGTGGCGCCTGGGTACTGTGCGCTGATGCGCTCCAGCTGTAGCAAGGCCATCGCGATGAACTCCTGATCAGTTAGTAATGAACTTGGCGCTGACGTAAGGGGCGTAGTCCGGCAGAACGGCTTCGACCTTGCCTTGTTCCTTGAGGAACGCAGCGGTATCGGTCACGGCCTTGGTGGTGGGTGCACCCAGCAGGGTCACCTGGTCTGCGGCCAGCGGGTAGACGTTGCCTTGCAGCAGCAACGGGATGTCGCTGGCCTTGGCGCCGGAGAGTTTCACCAGTTTGTCGACGTTGCCTTTGTCGGCGATCCAGGCCTGTGGGTCTTTGCGATAGGCGGCGTAGGCGTCCAGGGTGACTTTGGCGAAGGCGGTGACGATTTCCGGGTGTTTCTCGGCGAAATCCTTACGCACGATCCAGGCGTCGAAGGTCGGCGCGCCGAACTTGGCCAGTTCGCCGGAAGTGATCAGCACTTTGCCGTTTTCCTTGGCGACGCCCAAAGCCGGATCCCACACGTAAGTGGCATCGATATCACCGCGCTTCCAGGCGGCGATGATGGCCGGTGGCGCGAGGTTGAGGATGGTCACTTTCGACGGGTCGATGTTCCAGTGTTTCAGCGCGGCCAGCAGGCTGTAGTGGCCGGTGGAGACGAACGGTACCGCGACTTTCTTGCCGATCAGGTCCTGCGGGCTGTTGATGCCGGAACCGTTGCGCGCCACCAGGGCTTCGGCGCCGCCGATCTGGGTAGCGACGAGGAAGGTTTCCACCGGTACCTTGCGGGTAATGGCAGCGGTCAGCGGGCTGGAGCCGAGGTAGCCGATCTGCACATCACCGGACGCGATGGCGGCGATGATGTCGGCGCCGTTGTCGAATTTGCGCCAGTCGATCTTGGCGTTGGTCGCTTTTTCGTAGGCCCCGTCGGCCTGGGCCACTTTGGCCGGGTCCACGGTGGTCTGGTAAGCGATGGTCACATCCGCCGCCTGGGCAAACAGGCTGGCACCGGCCAGGGACAATGCGGCCAGCAGGCGCAGAGGGGTTAACAGTTTCAAGGGGAAGCTCCTCAATCAGGCGGCCGAGGATCGGCGTGTGAGGAGACTAAATGATCTAAGAATTCGAAAATAAATAACATTTTCGAATTAGCTTATGAGGAGAACAGTGAAAGCTGATCTTCAGGCCGGGAGAGCAAATGTGGGAGCTGGCTTGCCTGCGATAGCATCACCGGGGTATCACAGATACACCGAGTTGTTTGCATCGCAGGCAAGCCAGCTCCCACACAAGCCAAGCCTCACAGCGGGCGTCAGGCTTTAGTTGCTGATGGCCAGGATGCTGGCCTGGTACGACCCGACAAACACATCGAAATCACCGACTTCGTTCTGCTCCAGCTCCGCCTGTTGCGCCAGTGACGTGCGCGCCAAGGCTTCAAAGCGCGCCTGCTCTTCGGCCGCCAGTGGTTCCTTGCGGAAATGCTCGGCGTGCACTTGGCTCTGGTGCAGGGAAAACTGCGCAAAACTCTGTTTGCGCTCGGCCATCGCCGCCAGCACCTGGGCCGACGGGGTCAGGGACGCATCCTTGACCTTCGCCAGCTGGGCATCCAGGGCCTGGCTGTGTTCGGTGATGCCGTGACTTTCATCCAGCAGGGCGGCCAGCGGGGCAATCCGTTCCAGCAGCTCGGTGGCCCATTCCTTCATGTCCACCGGCTGGCCGTTGCGTTGCAATTGCAGGCCGGGGCGGCGACCTTCCTTGACCACACTGAGGAAGTTGGAGGTGGCATTGCCGCATTCGTTGTCGGCGAACAATGGGCTGTCGTTCAGCGCGCAGTACAGCAGGAAGGCGTCGAGGAAGCGTGACTCCGTCAGGTCGATGCCCATCGGCAGGAACGGGTTGATGTCCAGGCAACGCACTTCGATGTACTGAATGCCACGGGCCATCAGCGCCTGGATGGGCCGCTCGCCGGTGTAAGTCACACGTTTGGGGCGGATGTTCGAGTAGTACTCGTTTTCGATCTGCAGGATGTTGGTGTTGAGCTGTACCCACTCGCCGTCCTTGTGCGTGCCGACTTCGACGTAAGGCGCGTAGGGCGTTGCCACCGCTTTGCGCAGGCTGTCGGTATAGCTGTTCAAATCGTTGTAGCACGGCGTGAGGCCGGCCTGGGCGTTGCTCTGGTAACCCAGGTCGCTCATGCGCAGGCTGGTGGCGTACGGCAGATACAGGGTGTCGGCGTCCAGCGTGTCGAGCTGATGCGCGCGACCGCGCAGGAAGCCCGCGTCCAGGGCCGGCGAGGCACCGAACAGGTACATGAGCAACCAGCTGTAGCGGCGGAAGTTGCGGATCAGCGCGATGTAGGCATTGGACTGGTAGTCGCGGTCAGTGCCGACGAACCCTTCCGTCTCCTTGAGCAATGGCCACAGCTCTTCCGGCAACGAGAAGTTGTAGTGGATCCCGGCGATGCACTGCATGGTCTTGCCGTAACGCAGGGCGAGGCCCTTGCGATACACATACTTGAGCTGCCCGATGTTGGAGGTGCCGTAGTAGGCGATCGGGATGTCTTCCTCGGCCGGCAACGGGCACGGCATCGAGGGGCTCCAGAGGTACTCGCTGCCCAGTTTGGTGTAGGCAAAGCGATGGATCTTGTCCAGGCTGCTCAGGGTATCGGCCGGGTTGGGCAGGGCGGGAGTGATGAACTCCAGCAGCGATTCCGAGTAGTCGGTGGTGATCTGTTCATGGGTCAACGCGGCGCCCAGGGCTTCAGGGTGCGGCGTTTGCGCCAGCCGACCTTCGCCGGTGACACGCAGGCATTCACGCTCGATGCCGTGCAGGCACTGCTCCAGCAGGGAGAGGTGTTCGCGCTTGCCGAGCAGGGCCAGGCGGCGGTTGAGAAGTTCGCTCAAGTTGGATTCCTTCACGCGTCAGTCGCCCCAATATGGGGGTGGGCAGGACGGTCTACAAGGGTGAAGTTGAAACTGGCGTTATCGCCTGGTTTTCGAGCCGGTTTGTCTGGCTCTGAAAGTGCCGACTTCAGTCCCTGAATCTGGCTATCGCGCTGGAAGAAATTTCCGACGCCGCTTTCGCAGCGCCGAAATTAACTCAAATCGAGGGCGGGGAGCTATAGGACAGCGAAGGTGCCTTGTGCTTTTGCGACCAGTTTTTCGTCCTGGTACACGTCCGCTTCGACCACCAGCGTGCGCCTGCCGGCGTGAACCACTCGGCTGGTGCACAACACCTCGCCGTCTTGCACGGCGCGGATGTAGTTGATTTTGCACTCGATGGTCGCGCTCTGCTGGTCAAACCCGTGGGAACTGGAACAGGCCAGCCCCATCGTGATGTCCACCAGGCTGAAAATCGCCCCGCCGTGGAGCTTGCCCGCGCGGTTGCGCAGCTTCGGCTCCAGGGTGAGGGCCACCTCGGCAACGCCTTCTTCCAGGCGCTGCAGGCGGCAGCCGATCAATTCGCTGAACGCGCTCTGGGTCAAGCCGGCCGGCATTTCCATCAGCGTTTCTTCAACTGTTTGGCGTTGGCGAACAACGACGCCATGGCGTTGTTGCTCGGTGCTGCGGTGGTGGTCTCCTTGCGCGGCGCATTGCCCTGGGACTGGCGGGGCGCCGAGCCTGGACGTGCACCGCGCGCGCCGTCGATTTTTTCACCGGGCGTATCGCTCATGCGCATCGACAGGCCGACGCGTTTGCGCGGAATATCGACTTCCATGACCTTGACCTTGACCACGTCACCGGCTTTCACCGCTTCGCGAGGATCTTTGATGAACTTCTCCGATAGCGCGGAGATGTGCACCAGACCGTCCTGATGCACGCCGATGTCCACAAAAGCGCCGAAGTTGGTCACGTTGGTGACCACGCCTTCGAGGATCATGCCCGGTTGCAGGTCCTTGAGGTCTTCGACGCCTTCCTGGAACTCGGCGGTCTTGAACTCGGGGCGCGGGTCGCGGCCGGGTTTTTCAAGTTCTTGAAGAATGTCGGTGATGGTCGGCACGCCGAAGGTTTCGTCGGTGTACTTCTTTGGGTCCAGGCGCTTGAGGAACGCGGCATCGCCAATCAGCGAGCGAATGTCCCGGTCGGTCTCGGCGGCGATGCGCTGCACCAGCGGGTAGGCTTCCGGGTGAACCGCCGAAGCGTCCAGCGGGTTGTCGCCGTTCATCACCCGCAGGAAGCCGGCGGCCTGTTCGAAGGTTTTTTCACCCAGGCGTGCGACTTTTTTCAGCGCGGCGCGGGTTTTGAAGGCGCCGTTTTCGTCACGGTGGGTAACGATGTTCTGCGCCAGGGTGGCGTTGAGGCCGGAGATACGCGCCAGCAGCGCCACGGAGGCGGTGTTCACGTCCACGCCCACGGCGTTCACGCAGTCTTCCACCACCGCATCCAGGCCGCGTGCCAGCTTCAGTTGCGACACGTCGTGCTGGTACTGGCCGACACCGATGGATTTCGGATCGATCTTCACCAGCTCGGCCAGCGGGTCCTGCAGGCGGCGGGCAATGGACACCGCGCCACGGATCGACACGTCGAGGTCCGGGAACTCCTTGGAGGCCAGTTCCGACGCCGAGTACACCGATGCGCCAGCTTCGGAGACCATGACCTTGGTCATTTTCATGGCGGGGTATTTCTTGATCAGTTCGGCGGCCAGCTTGTCGGTCTCGCGGCTGGCGGTGCCGTTGCCGATGGCGATCAGGTCCACGGCGTGCTTGGCGCACAACGCGGCCAGGATCGCGAGGGTCTGGTCCCACTTGTTGTGCGGCACGTGGGGGTACACGGTGGCGTGGTCCAGCAGCTTGCCGGTGGCGTCGACCACGGCGACTTTGCAGCCGGTGCGCAGGCCCGGGTCGAGACCCAGGGTCGCACGCGGACCGGCCGGGGCGGCCAGCAGCAGGTCGTGCAGGTTGTGGGCGAACACGTTGATCGCCTCGGTTTCGGCGCCGTCGCGCAGCTCGCCAAGCAGGTCGGTTTCCAGGTGGGTGTAGAGCTTGACCTTCCAGGTCCAGCGCACCACTTCGCCCAGCCACTTGTCCGCAGGGCGGTTCTGGTTCTGGATGCCGACGTGCTGGCCGATCATGCCTTCGCACGGGTGCAGGGTGCCCGGCAGTTCATCGCCAACCTTCAGCGCGGAGCTGAGAATGCCTTCGTTGCGGCCACGGAAAATGGCGAGCGCGCGGTGGGACGGCATGCTCTTGAGCGGTTCGTCGTGCTCGAAGTAATCACGGAACTTGGCGCCTTCTTCCTCTTTGCCGGCGATGACGCGGGCGCTGAGGGTGGCTTCGTGCTTGAGGTAGGTGCGCAGTTTTTCCAGCAGGCTGGCGTCTTCGGCGAAGCGCTCCATGAGGATGTACTTGGCGCCTTCGAGGGCGGCCTTGACATCGGCGACGCCTTTTTCGGCATCGATGAAGCGTGCGGCTTCGGTTTCCGGGGCCAGCGAAGGATCGTTGAACAGGCCATCGGCCAGCTCGCCGAGGCCGGCTTCCAGGGCGATCTGGCCCTTGGTGCGACGCTTCTGTTTGTACGGCAGGTAGAGGTCTTCGAGGCGCGTCTTGGTATCGGCGAGCTTGATGTCGCGTTCGAGTGCCGGGGTCAGCTTGCCCTGTTCCTCGATGCTGGCGAGGATGCTGATGCGCCGTTCGTCGAGTTCTCGCAGGTAGCGCAGGCGCTCTTCCAGGTGACGCAGTTGGGTGTCGTCGAGGCTGCCGGTCACTTCTTTTCGGTAACGGGCGATGAAGGGCACCGTGGAGCCTTCATCCAGTAGAGCGACGGCCGCTTCGACCTGTTGTGGGCGTACACCGAGTTCCTCGGCGATGCGGCTGTTGATGCTGTCCATAAAACCACCTGAAATTCTTGAAAGCAGCTCGCAGGCCCGGAAAACAAGGCCCGGCAAGGCTGGTTGAGCGGCCCGACTGGCGCCGCTGCCTGGGTCAAGAGGCAGCCTATTGACCCTCGAAATAGAAAAAATCACGACAAGCGGGTGAAAAAAGCCTGGCAGTAAACGGTAACGAACTGGCGTTGCCCTGCACGAAGGCGCCGCATTATAACCAGCGTTCTGCCCTTGAGGGGTACTGCGCCAGAGGTTGCGGGACGCGGGTTCGCTGGCAGTAGAGGAAAAATCTGCTAACAATGCACACGGTGCGTATAACGGCAGCTACGCCATAATGCGCGCCGAGATAAGAGGAGCATCCAATGAGCAGCACTGCACAAACTGCTGAAGGCGAAAAAATTCTCATCGTTGATGACGATCCGGGGCTGAGCAGCCTGCTGGAGCGTTTTTTCAACTCCAAGGGCTACCGTGCCCGCGCGGTGCCGAATACCGAGCAGATGGACCGCCTGTTGGGGCGTGAAGTCTTCAATCTGGTCGTGCTCGACCTGATGCTGCCCGGCGAAGACGGCCTGACCGCCTGCAAACGCCTGCGTGGCGCAAACAACCAGATTCCCATCATCATGCTGACCGCCAAGGGCGATGAGCTGAGCCGCATCAAGGGCCTCGAGCTGGGTGCTGACGACTACCTGGCCAAACCGTTCAACCCGGACGAGTTGATGGCACGGGTCAAGGCGGTACTGCGTCGCCAGGCACCGCCGGTACCGGGCGCACCTGGCAGCGAAGATGAAAGCGTCACCTTCGGCGACTACGAGCTGTCGTTGGCCACCCGTGAACTCAAGCGTGGCGATGAAGTGCACATGCTGACCACCGGCGAGTTCGCGGTACTCAAGGCCCTGGTGATGAACGCTCGCCAGCCGCTGACCCGCGACAAGCTGATGAACCTGGCCCGTGGTCGTGAGTGGGATGCGCTGGAGCGTTCCATCGATGTGCAGATCTCCCGTCTGCGCCGGATGATCGAACCGGATCCGTCCAAGCCACGGTACATCCAGACCGTATGGGGCGTGGGTTATGTGTTCGTGCCGGATGGCACTGCCACCAAGTGACCGATGATTGGCAGGAGCGGACATCCTTGGGTCGCGCCCCATAAGGGTCGACGGGATGTCCGGCGTCTGCAATCCTGCGAGCGCCGCTCGTTCCTGCCAGGTGTCTAGTTGTCTTCTATGAAAACCCCGCTGTGGTTCCCTCAAAGCTTTTTCTCACGCACCCTTTGGCTGGTGCTGATCGTCGTTCTGTTTTCCAAGGCGCTGACCCTGGTTTATCTGTTGATGAACGAAGACGTGCTGGTGGACCGGCAATACAGTCACGGCGTCGCATTGACGCTGCGCGCCTATTGGGCGGCCGACCCCGAGAACCGCGAGAAGATCGCCAAGGCCGCCACGCTGGTGCGGGTGGCGGGCGCAGGCGTGCCCGAGGGCGAACAGCACTGGCCCTACAGCGAAATCTACCAACGCCAGATGCAGGCCGAGCTGGGTGAAGACACCGAGGTGCGGTTGCGCATGCATGTGTCACCTGCCCTGTGGGTGCGGGCACCGAGCCTGGGTGAAGACTGGCTGAAAGTGCCGTTGTACCCGCACCCGTTGCGAGGACAGAAGATCTGGAACGTGCTGGGCTGGTTCCTGGCGATCGGGTTGCTGTCGACGGCGTCGGCGTGGATCTTCGTGCGTCAGCTCAACCAGCCGCTCAAGCGCCTGGTGTTTGCCGCCCGCCAGCTGGGGCAGGGGCGCAGCGTGCGCCTGCCGATCAGCGATACGCCCAGTGAGATGACCGAAGTGTATGGCGCATTCAACCAGATGGCGGAAGACGTCGAACAGGCCGGTCGCGAGCGGGAGTTGATGCTGGCGGGAGTTTCCCACGACCTGCGTACGCCGTTGACGCGCCTGCGTCTGTCCCTGGAGTTGATGGGCAATCACACTGACCTGACCGACGACATGGTTCGCGACATCGAGGACATGGATGCAATTCTCGACCAGTTCCTGGCGTTTATCCGCGATGGTCGTGACGAAGTGGTGGAGGAGGTCGATCTCACGGACCTGGTGCGTGAAGTGGTAGCGCCCTACAACCAGGGCGGCGAACAGGTGCGCATGCGCCTGGAGCCAATCCAGCCGTTTGCCTTGCGCCGGGTATCGATGAAGCGCCTGCTCAATAACCTGATTGGAAATGCCCTGCACCATGCCGGCTCCGATGTGGAGGTGGCGGCGTATGTGTCTGGCGACAGTGCTGCGCCGTACGTGGTGTTGAGTGTGATGGACCGGGGCGCCGGCATTGACCCTGCCGAGTTGGAAGGCATCTTCAACCCCTTTACCCGGGGTGATCGAGCCCGGGGTGGCAAGGGCACTGGCCTGGGGTTGGCGATTGTGCGGCGGATCGCTTCGATGCATGGCGGCAATGTCGAGTTGCGCAATCGCGAAGAAGGTGGCCTGGAGGCGAGGGTACGTTTGCCGCTCGGGCTGATGTTGCCCAGAGACGCGGTCTAACAATCACAGCAAATCAAATGTGGGAGCAGGCAAGCCAGCTCCCACAGTTTTTTGTGGCGTCTGTCTAATCAACCCTTGCCCTTGGTCCGGGTCATATTCGGCCCGCCATTCTTCTCCAGGTGCTGGATGATAATTCCCGCCACATCCTTGCCGGTGGTGGTCTCGATGCCTTCCAGGCCTGGCGACGAATTGACTTCCATCACCAGCGGCCCGTGGTTGGAGCGCAGGATATCCACTCCCGCCACACTCAACCCCATCACCTTGGCGGCCCGCAGTGCGGTCATGCGTTCTTCGGGGGTGATCTTGATCAGACTGGCGCTGCCGCCTCGGTGCAGGTTGGAGCGGAACTCACCTGGCCTGGCTTGGCGCTTCATCGCAGCAATCACCTTGTCGCCCACCACGAAGCAACGGATGTCCGCACCACCGGCTTCCTTGATGTATTCCTGAACCATGATGTTCTGCTTGAGGCCCATGAAGGCCTCGATCACCGATTCGGCCGCCGTTGCAGTCTCGCATAACACCACGCCGATGCCCTGGGTGCCTTCGAGCACCTTGATCACCAGCGGCGCGCCGTTGACCATGGCGATCAGGTCAGGGATGTCGTCCGGGGAGTGGGCAAAGCCGGTGACCGGCAGGCCGATGCCACGGCGTGACAGCAGTTGCAGCGAGCGCAGCTTGTCCCGCGAGCGGGCGATGGCAACCGATTCATTGAGGGGGAACACTCCCATCATCTCGAACTGACGTAGTACCGCGCAGCCGTAAAAGGTCACCGAAGCGCCGATTCGCGGGATCACCGCATCAAAACCCTCCAGCGGCTTGCCCCGGTAATGGATCTGCGGCTTGTGGCTTGCGATGTTCATATAGGCACGCAACGTGTCGATCACCACCATTTCGTGGCCACGCTCAATGCCGGCCTCAACCAGGCGGCGGGTGGAATACAGACGCGGGTTTCGCGAAAGCACGGCAATCTTCATGCAACACCTGGGACAGAAAGGGTAGAGACCGGGAACACCGGCTTGTCTTGAACGTATTTGGTGCCGGGGTTGACGACCAACTGGCCATCGACCAGCGCCTTGGAGCCCAGCAGCAGGCGGTAACGCATGGCCTTGCGACAGGCGAGGGTGAATTCCACACGCCACACACCATCGCCCAGGGCCAGGGTAGTGCTGATCACATAGCGCACCTGTGCATGGCCGTTGGAGCTCTTGATGGTTTTCATCGTCACCAGCGGCGCTTCACAGCGACGGTGACGCAGTTGCACCACGCTGCCCAGGTGTGCGGTAAAGCGCACCCATTTCTCACCGTCGCGCTCAAACGGCTCGATGTCGGTGGCATGCAGGCTGGAGGTGCTGGCGCCGGTGTCGATCTTGGCGCGCAAGCCTGCCACTCCCAAGTCGGGCAGTGCCACCCACTCACGCAGACCCACAACGGTCAAATGGTCAAATGTCTTCAATATGGGTAACCGGCCATTCAGAAATGTTTTGTGGTTGTCGAGGACAGTAACGTCCCACTGCGCATGGATTGTGACAATCCCGAACCCTCACTGAGGATCCGACCCTCGATTCGCGGTATTCACGCAGAATATTCGGCAAATGGCGACAGATATCGCTCAGGTTTCCGTCATTGATCGAGGCACAGGGAAATCACGCAAAACGCGCGGTGCCTGGCGTATCTTAGGTGAGCCTTGTGGTTTATGCGTCGAAGGGTTTCAACGGTACAGTTGCGACATTTTTCAGAGCGAGGAATTCAAGTGGCTCAAAAGCAGGAAGAGGAAGAAAAGGTTCGGTTGGACAAGTGGTTGTGGGCTGCGCGCTTCTACAAGACCCGTGCCCTGGCCAAGGCTGCCATCGAAAGCGGCAAAGTGCATCATCGCGGCGAACGCTGCAAGCCGGGAAAGGAACCGCGGATTGGGGATGAATTGCAGATTCGCACCGGCTTCGATGAAAAGACCGTCGTGGTGCAGGCGCTTTCCATCGTGCGCCGTGGTGCGCCCGAAGCGCAGACGCTGTATGTCGAGACCGAAGCCAGCATCGCCAAGCGGGAGAACGCCGCGGCAATGCGCAAGGCGGGGGCCATGGGCTTGAGCACCGACGGCAAACCGAGCAAGAAGCAGCGCCGCGATCTGTTCAAGTTCCGCGGCAGTGGCAACGACGACTAGAAGCTTGTGCAAACAGCTTCTCGGGTTGAGCTGGCTTGGTGTGGTGAGCAGGCTTGTCCTGCGCTGGGCTGCGGAGCAGCCCCCATCACAGGGCTCACGGTGTTACGTGCTTGTGCGCATGACGCTCAATCGCCCCACCAGCGGCAGCTTGCTCAACAGCCCGAATGCCGGCGCCGTCACCCGCACCAGACCGCCCGACACCTTCGCCGCAAATGGCGTGTAATACCCCCAGCCCAATGCCAGCAGTGCCAGTAATACGCCGCCGATGTAATCGTCCTGCCCCCAGTGCGCACCCGCCACCAGGCGCGGCAGCATGAACAGCAGCGCCAGGCCCCAGATCACCAGTACCTGGCCCATACGTTTGGCGAACACCGTCATGAACATTCCCCAGATCAACAGCACCGAAGCGTGATCCCCCGGGAAGCTTTGGCTCGAGCGGTCTTTCAGTTCCCAGGTTTTTTCCAGTCCCGGGAAAAAGTCACTCATCTGAATTGCTCCGCTGATCACCATCGACGGGCTGCTATGTTGCCAGCCCATCTGCGCCGCGAGTTTGGAAAACAGCATGCGGATAAACAACAGCAGTAGCAGAATGCCGAGGAAACCGAAGAATGCCTGGCGTACCTGCACGGCCTTGAATACCCAGTCGCCGCGAATCAGCAGCGTGAGCAGGATCAAACCGACCACTGCGTCGAATGGCCGCAAGCTGGCGATGGCCCACATATGTAGCCAGGTCGCGTTGCTTGCCAAGGGGTCATTGAGCAGGTGAAACAGCCATTCGTCGAAAATCACACACAGCATCTGGCCCGTGGGCCACAGCCAAAAACACAGCAGCCCGATAGCCAGAAGGTTACAAGCGGCCCATCGCCCGAGGTTCCACTTGGCTTGGAACAAACCCGGATTGTTCATAAACTGTCCCTCTTCGCTCTAAATCTCTCCACACATCCCGGAGAAAAGTGCACCAGTTTGGTGCCAAAGGGTTTGATTTTATAAACCTTGTAATCAATTTGTCATCCATTCAGATACCCAGACCTATGACTGATTTACCGGATACCGACTTCACCCAACGCTTCATCTTCGATGAGAGCGATGCCCGTGGCGAGCTGGTCTCGCTGGAGCGTAGCTATGCCGAAGTGCTTGCCAAGCACCCCTATCCGGAGCCGGTCGCGCAATTGCTCGGCGAGTTCATGGCGGCGGCTGCGTTGCTGGTGGGTACCATGAAGTTCGACGGTTTGCTGATCCTGCAAGCACGTTCCGAGGGCCCGGTGCCACTGCTGATGATCGAGTGTTCCAGCGAGCGCGAAATCCGAGGTCTGGCCCGTTACGAGGCGGACCAGATCGCGGCGGATGCCAGCCTGTCCGACCTGATGCCCAATGGCGTATTGGCTCTGACCGTCGACCCGACCGAAGGCCAGCGTTACCAGGGCATCGTGGACTTGGATGGTGCGACCCTTTCCGACTGCTTCACCAACTATTTTGTGATGTCCCAGCAAGTGAACACGCGCTTCTGGCTCAACGCCGACGGCAAGCGTGCCCGTGGCCTGCTGGTGCAGCAACTGCCGGCGGACCGTATCAAGGACGAAGATGACCGTGCCGCCAGCTGGCAGCACATCATCGCCCTGGCCAACACCCTCAAGGCCGAAGAGCTGCTGGGCCTGGACAACGCAACCATCCTGCACCGCCTCTACCACGAAGAGGCCGTGCGCCTGTTCGATGAACACCCGCTGCGCTTCCATTGCAGTTGCTCACGGGAGCGCTCGGCCAATGCATTGGTCAGCCTTGGGCTGGAAGATGCCTTGAACCTTGCACAGGAGCAGGGCGGTCAAATCGAGATCGACTGCCAGTTCTGCAACCAGCAATACCTGTTCGACGCCGCCGACATTGCCCAATTATTCGCCGGCGCCGGTGTAGACACCCCTTCGGGCACCCACCACTAAAACGTTTAAGCACAGGTAAATCACCTGACAAACGCCGGATTAGCGCAGTTCTGACGGGAGGGCCCTACTCTTTTTGGGCTTTTCTGGCATAATCCGGCCCACTTTTTTCGCGGTAGTAGTGCGCAACTTTCTACTACAAAACGTTTGGAGCACTCGGCCTTAGGCCGACGGGGAACCTCATGACGCAAGCCAATAACGCCGTATACACCGATCTGAGTGTTGACGATCTGGTCAAAGAAGCCCTGCAGCGCGGTGAAGGCGTGCTTGCCGATACTGGCGCGCTGGTTGTCGAAACCGGTCACCGTACCGGCCGTTCGCCAGTCGACCGTTTCATCGTTGAAGAGCCTTCCACCCAGGACTCCATTGCCTGGGGCCCGATCAACCGCAAGTTCCCGGCCGACAAGTTCGATGCCCTGTGGGCTCGCGTCGAGGCGTTCAACAATGCGCAAGAGCATTTCGTTTCCCACGTTCACGTAGGCGCTGCCGCAGACCACTACCTGGCCGTGAAAATGACCACCCAGACGGCCTGGCAGAATCTGTTCGGTCGTTGCCTGTTCATCAACCCGGCCCAGTACAACCCGGCCGGTCGTGAAGAGTGGCAAGTGCTCAACGTGGCCAACTTCGAGTGCGTGCCAGAGCGTGACGGCACCAACTCCGATGGTTGCGTGATCCTCAACTTCGCCCAGAAGAAAGTGCTGATCGCCGGCATGCGCTACGCCGGTGAAATGAAAAAAGCCATGTTCTCGGTGCAGAACTTCCTGCTGCCGGCTTCCGACGTACTGCCGATGCACTGCGCCGCCAACATTGGCGAAGCGGGCGACGTGACCCTGTTCTTCGGTCTGTCGGGCACTGGTAAAACCACCCTGTCCGCCGACGAAAGCCGTTACCTGATCGGTGACGACGAACACGGTTGGGGCGAAGGCGTGGTGTTCAACATCGAAGGCGGTTGCTATGCCAAGTGCATCGACCTGTCCGAGAAGAACGAGCCGGTCATCTGGAAAGCCATCAAGCACGGCGCCGTGCTGGAAAACGTGGTGATCGACGAGGCCAAGCACGCCGACTACACCAACGTCAGCCTGACCCAGAACAGCCGTGCCGCCTACCCGCTGGAGCACGTTGCCAAGCGTTCCGAGAAGAACCTGGGTGGCGAGCCAAACGCGGTGATCTTCCTGACCTGCGACCTGACCGGCGTACTGCCGCCTGTGTCGATCCTCAGCGAAGAACAAGCGGCCTACCACTTCCTGTCCGGCTACACCGCGCTGGTGGGCTCGACCGAAATGGGTTCCGGTGGCGGCATCAAGTCGACCTTCTCCACCTGCTTCGGCGCACCGTTCTTCCCGCGTCCGGCTGGCGAATATGCTGAGCTGCTGATCAAGCGCATCCGCGGCTTCGGTTCCAAGGTCTACCTGGTCAACACCGGCTGGACTGGCGGTGGCTACGGCGTCGGCAAGCGTTTCAACATCCCGACCACTCGCGCGGTGATCGCGGCGATCCAGGGCGGTACCCTGGTTGGTGCCGAAACCGAACACCTCGACACCATCAACCTCGACGTGCCACTGGCCGTACCGGGTGTTGAGACTGGCCTGTTGAACCCACGCAACACCTGGGCTGACAAGGCTGCGTATGACGAAGCAGCGAAGGCGCTGGCTGGCCTGTTCATCGAGAACTTCAAGAAGTTTGAAGTGAGCGATGCAATCAAGGCGGCGGGTCCACAGCTGTAAGATGTGCCTGCTATAAGAAAGCCGCCCGAATGGGCGGCTTTTTTGTGCTTGAAATATCGGTGTTCGAAGCGTGTTCAGCCTACGGCAGGGGTTTGTCGACGTCGGCCGGTTGGGTATCGAACCCTTCCAGGCGCAGGCTGGCCAGGTAGTTGGAACGGCGGATCTTGTGGTAATGATCCTGTTTTTGCTCAAACGTCGGTTCGCTCATCGCAGCGCACTCCTGGGAGGTACGGCTTGATTGTAGCGCAATGCTACGGCGGGCAGGCGGGATAAAAACCACGTCACATTCTGTACAAAAAGTCTGCCGGTGCGCTGAATTCGGCGTATGTTTCACCGCAAAATCTTGTGGGCGATTCC
This sequence comes from Pseudomonas sp. SDO524_S393, assembly GCF_054071875.1. Taxonomy (NCBI): domain Bacteria; kingdom Pseudomonadati; phylum Pseudomonadota; class Gammaproteobacteria; order Pseudomonadales; family Pseudomonadaceae; genus Pseudomonas; species Pseudomonas sp. SDO524_S393. The sequence continues at coordinate 25,560 of NZ_JBSVVZ010000015.1, forward strand.
GCCCGTTACTTAAAGGGAGTTAAGCATGGGTTTGCTTCGTGTCGCCTCGGCGATGTCATTGTGTGCGGTGGCGTTTTCCATCCAGGCCGAGCAGTTGCCGATCGAAGTGCTCAGCGCCGTGGTCAAGGACCAGAAAATCGCCGACGCTGAAGTGTTGCTGCAACGCAACGGCGCCCAGAACGTCGTGGGGCGCACCAATGCCCAGGGCCAGGTGACCCTCACCAGCGAAGCCGCCGACGACGCCACCAGCCTGTTGATCATCAAGAAACCCGGTTACTCCAACCTGGTGGTCAAATGCCCGTGCAAGGGCATGACGTACGCCATCAGCCCGGTGATGGAAAACCTCGACGGTCTGCGCGTGGTACTGACCTGGGGCAAAACCCCGGAAGACCTCGATTCCCACATGATTTTCCCGGGCAACAACATCTACTTCGAGAACAAGAACGGCACCGATGCCGAGCTGGACGTGGATGATGTCGACAGCTACGGCCCGGAAACCATCACCCTGCAGAAAAAACACTACGGCGAGAGCTACGTCTACGCCGTGCATGACTTCACCAATATCGGCAATCCGGGCTCGCGGCAGTTGTCCAACAGCGAGGCCAAGGTGTTCGTCTATATGGGCCAGTCCCTGGTGCGCACCTACTATGTGCCGAAAAATCGTAGCGGCAACCTCTGGACGGTGTTCCGCATGACCGGCAGCGGCGACTTCCAGGACATCAACACCTTCAGCGGTGTGAACGTGGAAGCCAAGGACGTGCTCAACGAAGTCAAACCGTTGCTGGACGACAGCGTGGCGGTCACGGCGGTGGCGGTCAGCTCTTCTGCACAAACCGATGCGAAGCGTCTGAACGTGCAGGGCGAAGCGGCCTACCAGGCTGGTAATCTGGATCAGGCCATCGATCTGTTCCGTCAGGCCATCGATCTGGATAACGGTTTCGGCAAGGCTTACGGCAACCTCGGTCTGGCTTATCAGAAGGCCGGTAACACTGCTGAATCGATCTGGGCCAACCGCAAGGCCATCGCTCTGGCGACCGGCGCGAACGCTGCGACGGTACGTGCCGGTGCCTACTACAACATTGCGCGGATCTACGAAGCGGCCGGGCAGTTCTCCGACGCCTTGCGCCACTATCAATTGGCCAAGGAGCAAAAGGCCAACCCGGTCTATGACACCGCGATTGAACGGGTGCAGAACCGCTGATCAATAGCGAAACACGTTACCGACAACGCGCCCCAGTGGCGCGTTGTTTGTTTGGGCACTGGCTACTGGCGTGAGGCTGCGTCGAGGTCCATCAACCCTCGGCCATAGGCTTCGCTGTTGGCATAGATACCCGTTCGATTCGCCGTGCTGAGTAGGCGCTCGCGCACTTGTTGCGGCGTCATTTCTGGAAAGCGGCTTTGCAATGCCGCCAAGGCACCACTGACCAGCGCAGCGGCTGGCGAGGTGCCAGCGGTTGGTCCGTAGCTGCCATCCTTGTTGGTGGTCAACAACCCTGCGCCACCATCGCCCCCAGGCACCGCGATGCACCAGCGTGCGGCGAGGCCGCAATAATTGGATTTGAGATTGATGGCCGTGCCGTCGCTCTTGAGGGCCATGACGGCAATCCAGCCTTTCTCCAGTTCGGGCACCAGCGCAGGAAGGCCTGGTTCGGCGAGCGGTTCACGCTTGACCTCGTTACCCGTTGAAAAAACGAATACCGCGCCTTCGGCCACCAGTTTTCTTGCCACGCCCAATGAGTCACCCATCAGGCGCTCATAGACGGGAACCTCGTTGGTGTTGGCTTCAATGGGATTTGCCCAAGAGTTACTGAAAATGCGTGCGCCTCGGGTATAGGCGAGCTCCCAGGCCTTGGCGATTTCATTGTCGAAGTAGAACGGCTCCCTGTCATCACCGAAGCGCATGGGTATCAGCTTGGTGTTGAAGGCGATGCCATGGATACCCTGGTCGTTCTTGTTCGCGGCGAGAATACCGGCCATCTGGGTGCCGTGGCCCTTGCTATCGAGGGTACCTGGCTGCTGTCTCACGAAGTCGTATCCCGGGTCGGCCACACGCCCGTGAAACTCGGGTAGCGCCTGGTTGAGGCCTGAGTCGATCAGCGCAACGTTGACGCCCTGGCCGGTGCCGCCCCGTGCGTAGAGAGAGGATGCGTTAACGATCGGCAGAGCTTTTTGCGCGAGGTATTCGGGCGTCTCGAAACGCTGTGTGTCCTCCTCGGCAGGCATTGGGGCGGGGGCGTTTGCACAGCCCAGCAGTAACAACGACAGCGTGAACATGACGAGGTGTTGCGGTGAAAACAGTGTGCATCGAAACATTCACGACTCCATGTCGGGGTAGGCGATCTGGCGTGCTACTGTCGTTGTTTTTGCGCGGGCTTGCAGGTTTTCTCTGTATCAGTTTGTAGCGTTTATCCATGACCTTTCTTCGGCCGCTGATCTATGTTTTTGACTCCTTCAGCGGTCAACGGAGTGACAGCCTATGCACGACACCCTCCAACAGGTCTTTGGTTATCCACAGTTTCGTCCCGGCCAGGAGGCAACGGTGAGTGCCGTACTGGCCGGTCGCTCGGCGGCGGCGATTTTCCCCACCGGTTCCGGCAAGTCCCTGTGCTATCAGCTGTCTGCGGTATTGCTGCCGCACCTGACGCTGGTGGTTTCACCTTTGCTGGCGTTGATGCAGGACCAGCTTGGCTTTTTACAGCGCCATGGCATTTCGGCGGGCAGTATCGATTCGGCGCAGAGTCGCGATGAGGCCAATGATGTCATGGCCCGTGCGCGTTCAGGCGAGCTGAAAATCCTGATGATCTCCGTGGAGCGTTTGAAGAACGAGCGCTTCCGCAACTTCCTGCAAAGTGTGCGGATCTCGTTGCTGGTGGTGGACGAGGCGCACTGTATTTCCGAGTGGGGCCACAACTTCCGTCCGGACTATTTGAAACTGCCGGCATACCAGCGTCAGTTCAATATCCCGCAAGCGCTGCTCTTGACCGCTACGGCCACACCCAAGGTGATTGCCGACATGCAGGCCAAATTCGCCATCGCGCCCCACGACGTGGTCACTACGGGCTTCTACCGGCCTAACCTGAACTTGTTGGTGGAACCGGTCAGCGGTACCGACAAACGTCGCCGTCTGGTCGAGTGGATGAGCGAGCGGGTCGGTCAGCCCAGCATCGTCTACGTCACGTTGCAAAAGACTGCCGAGCAGATTGCCGAGCACTTGAACCGCAACGGCATCCAGGCTGAGGCCTATCATGCCGGTCTGCCCCACGATAAGCGCGACGGCATCCAACAGCGCTTCATGGGCGGTCGCTCCACTTGCATCGTGGCCACCATCGCGTTCGGCATGGGCATCGACAAGAGTGACATCCGCAACGTAGTGCACTTCGATCTGCCCAAATCCATAGAAAACTACAGCCAGGAAATCGGCCGCGCGGGGCGTGACGGACAAGCCTCCGATTGCCTGGTACTGGCCAATCGCGACAGCCTCACCGTGCTGGAAAACTTCGTGTACGGCGACACGCCCGAGCAAGCCGGTATTCGCCGGGTGCTGGAGCAGTTGCGGGCGTCGCGCGGCGATGGGCAGTGGGAGTTTGTGCTTCGTTCGTTATCGGAGCAGAGCAACATCCGCGAACTGCCGCTCAAGACCTTGCTGGTGCAGCTTGAGCTTCGAGGCGTGATAGCGCCGCGCTATGCGTTTTACGCCGAGTATCGCTTCAAGTACCTGATTGAGCCCGACGCCTTGCTGGCGCGATTTTCCGGTGAGCGGCAACAGTTCGTCGCGGCGATCATCCAGGTATGCAAGCGCGCGCGAACCTGGGCAACGGTGGATTTCGATGCACTGTATCAACAGCACAATGCCGAGCGCAGTCGAGTGGTCAAGGCGTTGGACTATTTCCAGGAGCAGGGCCTGATCGAGATGGAAAGCAAGCAGATGACCGAGGTCTACAGCCTGCTTGATGTCGATTTCGACCCTCAGGTATTGGGTGCCGAGTTATACACAGGCTTCAAGCAGCACGAGGTCACGGAGGTGGCGCGGATTCACGCCATGCTCGACCTGTTCGCCACCGACCACTGCCTGGGCCAGCGCCTGGCCCGGTATTTTGGCGATGAAAACGCACCCGCGCATTGCGGCCATTGCTCGGTATGCCATGGCCACGTGGCCTGCCTGCCGCCACCGCCGAATTTGCCGCCGCTTGTGGATAAAGACTTCATGGGCTTGTGCGGGGATTTTATCCACAGGCATCATCAGTTCACCGGGGAACTGCCCGCAGCGGAACGGCTCACGCGGTTTCTCGGCGGTATCAGCGTGCCGTTGTTCACTCAGTTGAAGGCGCGAGGCATTCCAGGTTTTGCCGCGCTGGAAGACTATCCCTATGCCGAGGTGCGCGAGTGGGCCGAAGCCCATCTGAATCGCCTGTAACCCACTTTCATGAGCCCTGCCAATGCCTGACGCCATGCCACAACGTGCCGACTACCCTCACTTCCAGCCGATCATCACGCGCTGGCATGACAACGATGTATATGGGCATGTGAACAACGTGACCTACTACAGCTTTTTCGACACCGCAGTGAATACCTATTTGATCGAGCAAGGCGGCCTGGATATTCATGACGGCGAGGTAGTGGGGTTCGTAGTGAGCTCGGCGTGCGATTACTTTGCGTCCATCGCGTTTCCCGACCGCATCGAGATTGGCTTGCGCGTCGGCAAGTTGGGCAACAGCTCGGTGCAGTATGAGTTGGCGGTGTTCAAGGCCGATGAGGACGAGGCCTGTGCGGCGGGGCGCTTTGTGCATGTGTTCGTGGATAGGACGTCGAACCAGCCGGTGAGCATCCCGGGGAGATTGCGCGAGGCATTGCAGCGGTTGGCGGCTTGACGCACTTCTGCCTGCGATGAACCCCAATGTGGGAACCGGGCTTGCCTGCGATAGCGGTAGGTCAGGCTGACCAGGGGGACCTGAAACTGCCTCATCGCGGGCAAACCCGGCTTGCGCAGCGGGCTGCGGTGTTGCTTATGTGACGAGTTTACCGGTGACGGTAATGGTGCTTGTTCTTGTGATGCCCATGGGCATGGCCGCGACCACGACGGTCATCACGGTAACGACGGTCATCGTCATTGCTCTGGTTGCCCATGTAGTTACCCAGGGCGCCACCTGCGCCACCGCCGGCGGCTGCGCCGATCAGGCTGCCGGTGCTGCCGCCCACGCTGCGACCGACCACGTTGCCACCCGCTGCGCCCAGCGCGCCACCGATGGCGGCTTCGCCACGGCTGCGCTTGTCGGCGCCGACCGCACTACCGCCCGCGCCACCCAGCGCCGCGCCAATGGCCGAACCGGTGTTGCCGCCGATCTGCTGGCCGACCACCGAACCCAGAACCCCGCCCAATGCGCCGCCCACACCGGCTTCGGTGGTGCCACCGGCCATGGCTGCGCCACTGACCAGGCCAAGGGACAACAAGAGAATCGAGGAGAACTTCATAGAGAGACCTCAAGAGGATGACGGCGCGATCCTGAGGCTGTATCGGGAGTGTGACAATAGAAATCCGACCAGTAACACGAGTTGTACACAATTCTCTAAGTTACTGTTTTTGTTGGGGAACTTAAGTCTTTTTTGCGGGTCTTCAGCTACTTGGGAACGGCCGCTTTTATGCAAAAGCGGCCTTTTTTTGTGCCCGGGATTTGGCCGGCTCCGACAGTTGGAAGGGGCTCAGGCCGAGCGCGCCATGATCAGGCCGTTGTCACTCGCTGCTTCCAGTCGGATTGCGACGAATTTCGACGTGGGCGTATGGCTGCCGTCGCCGGTGCTTTCCAGTGGCACCAGTGGGTTCACTTCCGGGTAGTAGGCTGCCGCCTGGCCGGCGGGAATGTCGAATGCCAGCAGGGTAAAACCTTTTACGCGGCGTTCACGGCCGTCTTCCCACAACGACACGATGTCGGCCTTCTGCCCTGGCTTGAAGCCCAGGCGAATGATGTCGGCTTCGTTGACGAACAGCACGTCACGCTGGCCCTTCACCCCGCGATAACGGTCGTCCAACCCATAAATCGTGGTGTTGTACTGATCGTGGGAGCGCATCGATTGCATGATCAGGTCCGGCACCTTGCCTGTGGCGTGGGTGCGCTCGTGGATCAAGTCCTTGGGCAGTACGTTCGGGCGGAAGTTGGCGCGACCCGACGGCGTGTTCCAGCGACGTGCGCCGGCGCTGTTGCCGAGGTAGAACCCGCCCGGGTTTTTCACGCGTTCGTTGAAGTCCTTGAAGGCCGGAATGGTATCGGCGATCAAGTCGCGGATGCGGCTGTAGTCGGCCACCAGCCAGTTCCAGTCCACCGGTTTGCTGCCGACGGTCGCGGCCGCTATACCGGCCAGAATCGCAGGCTCCGACTTCATGAATTTGGACAGCGGTTGCAGTTGGCCGTAAGAGGCGTGGACCATGCTGAACGAGTCTTCCACGGTCACCGCTTGCGCGCCTTCGGCTTGCAGGTCGATATCGGTGCGGCCCAGGCACGGCAGGATCAGCGCGTCCTTGCCGTGAGTCAGGTGGCTGCGGTTGAGCTTGGTACTGATCTGCACGGTCAGGTCGCAGTTACGCAGGGCCTGGAAGGTGCGCGGGCTGTCCGGGGTGGCTTGAGCGAAGTTGCCGCCCAGGCCGATAAACACTTTGGAGCGGCCTTCGAGCATGGCGTGGATCGCTTCCACCACGTTGTGGCCGTTATCGCGCGGTACCTGGAACTGGAAGCGGCGCTCCAGCGAATCGAGAAACGCCACCGGTGGACGCTCGTTGATGCCCATGGTGCGGTCGCCCTGCACGTTGCTGTGGCCACGCACCGGGCACAGGCCGGCGCCTGGGCGGCCGATGTTGCCGCGCAGCAGCATCAGGTTGGCGATTTCCTGGATGGTCGGTACCGAGTGGCGATGCTGAGTGATCCCCATGGCCCAGCACATGATCACGTTCTTGCCTTTGGCGTACATGCGCGCCGCCTGCTCGATCTCCACCAGGGTCAGCCCGGATTGCTCGACGATTTCATCCCACGAGGTATCGTCGATCTTGCCCAGGTAATCCAGCACGTTGGCGGTGTGTTCGTTGAGGAAGTCGTGGTCGAACACCGCTTCCTTGCCTTCGGCCTGGGCCTGGCGTTCCCACAGCAGCAGGAACTTGGCCATGCCGCGCAGGATGGCCATGTCGCCACCGAGCGCCGGGCGGAAGTACGCCGTGTTGGTTGGCTTGTCGCCGTTGGTGAGCATTTCCAGTGGGTGCTGCGGATGCTGGAAGCGCTCCAGGCCACGCTCTTTGAGCGGGTTGATACACACCACCTGGGCGCCGCGCTTTACCGCTTCGCGCAGCGGTTCGAGCATGCGCGGGTGGTTGGTGCCCGGGTTCTGACCCCACACGAAAATCGCGTCGGCATGTTCGAAGTCGTCGAAGGTCACGGTACCTTTACCCACGCCCACGCTCTGTGCCAGGGCGACGCCGCTGGCCTCGTGGCACATGTTCGAGCAGTCCGGGAAGTTGTTGGTGCCGTAGGCGCGCACGAACAGCTGGTACAGATACGCGGCTTCGTTGCTGGCGCGGCCCGAGGTGTAGAACTCGGCCATGTCCGGGCTTGGCAACGCGTTGAGGTGTTTGCCGATCAGGTCGAACGCCGCTTCCCAACTGATGGGCTTGTAGCGATCGGTCTCGGCGTCGTAGCGCATCGGCTCGGTCAGCCGGCCCTGGTACTCCAGCCAGTAGTCGCTCTGCTCCAGCAGCGCAGTGACGCTGTGTTTGGCAAAAAAGGCCCCGTCGACCCGGCGCTTGGTGGCTTCCCAGTTCACGGCCTTGGCGCCGTTCTCGCAGAATTTGACCATGCCGCTTTCCGGCGAGTCGCCCCAGGCGCAGCCCGGGCAGTCGAAGCCGCCGTTCTGGTTGGTCTTGAGCATCATGCGGATGTTTTTCAGCGCGTTGTCGCTGGTCAGCCAGGCCTGGGCCACGCTGATCAGTGCACCCCAGCCGCCCGCCGGGCCCTTGTAGGGCTTGTAGCGCGGAGTCGGGGTTTGGTCGGCTTGATGATGATTGCTCACGGCTGGTTCTCCATCGCAGGGCTATAGACCCGCGGCGCACTTTTCTGCGGCAGGTGGATGAGATTGAGGTTGTGTCGGCGAGCCCATTGCAGGGCCAGTCCGGTAGGCGACGAGAGGCTGACCAGGGTCTGGATGCCGGCGCGCAGTACCTTCTGGATCAGCTCAAGGCTGCAACGGCTGGTAACAATTGCCAGGCCGCCGTCGGTAGGAATCTTTTGCCGAATCAGTGCGCCGATCAGCTTGTCGAGGGCGTTATGTCGGCCAATGTCCTCGCGGCCCAGCAGCAATTCGCCCTGGCTGTTCATGAACACTGCCGCGTGTACGGCGCCGCTGTACTGGCCCAACGGCTGAAATGCGCTGATTCGTTGGCGCAAGCCGTCGAGCCATGCGGCGGGCGGCAAGGGCGCACCCGGCAGCACTTGCAGGTCCGGCAACGCCTGTTCCACCGCTTCCACGCCGCACAGGCCGCAGCCGCTGGTGCCGGCCAATTGGCGGCGCTGCTGCTTGAGGTTCCAGAACGCACGGCTGGAGATCTGCACCTGAGCGTATTGGGCTGAGCCCGACCCGCTGAGCTTCAGGTCATAAATGTCGCTAACGTCGGCGATAATGCCGCTGCCGATACTGAAGCCGACGATAAAGTCTTCAAGGTCCGTCGGCGTCACCAGCATCACCGCCTGGCTGATGTCGTTATAGGCAATCGCCAACGCCACTTCTTCCGCCAACGCAGTGCTGGCGGCTTCCGTGTGTTCCAGATTGCAAAACTGATAGCTCTGGCTGGCGGCCGGCGCAGGCACTTCAGGGGCGGGCGCCGCGCAGACTGGGCGCTTGGCGTTCATGGGGCATACCACCGACGGATTGATCAGTGTTTAGACTAGGCGCGACAAAGCGTCGCGTCTAATTGCCAGTACTGATCTACCGATAGATGACGTCGATCAAGACCCGTTTTGCGATTTCTGAAACAGCGCGAAACATGCCTCGGCCAACGCCGAGCGAGGCGCGCTGCGGCGCATGATGAGCCCCAGGCGCGCGAGGGTGTGGGCATCTTCGATAGGTTGCAGGCGCAAATGCTCGGTGAGTGCGTCAAGACCGCCGTCCAGTGGCATCACCGCGCAACACAGGCCGCCGTGCACAGCTTGTAACAACTGATGGACGGCATCGGTTTGCAGCAGGGGTTGTGGGTTGAGCCCGCGGCTATGGAAATTGTGGTCGATGGATTGGCGAAAATGCATGCCGCTGGTGAGCATGCCCAGCGGCAGTTCAATCAGGGCCTCCCAGCTGAGGGGCGTGTCGCCGAAGCTGAAGAACCGTTGGTCATACAACAGGCCCATGCGGGTTTCGCCCAAGGCCAGCGAGTCGAAGCGTTCATTGTCCAGGCGTTCCAGGTAAGACACGCCCAGGTCCAGGCGATTGCTCGCCAATTGCTCCAGGATCTGCTCCGAACTGAGCGCCGACAGCTCGAAGCGCAGGCTTGGGTGTTCCTTATGCAACTGTTGCATCAAGGCCAGCGGGTCAAAACTGGACAAGGGCACCACGCCCAGGCGCAAGGTCCCGACCAGGTTGCCCCGACAGGCGGCGGCTTCCGCCTGCAAGCCGTCATAGGCCGCCAACACCGTACGCGCCCAAGCCAGCACCCGCTCGCCGGGGGCGGTAAAACCTTCGAAGCGCTGGCCACGATTGACCAGCGGCAGGTCCAGTTCTTCTTCAAGGTTGCGAAGGCGCATCGACAGGGTCGGCTGGGTGATGTGGCAGCGCGCCGCCGCCTGGCCGAAGTGACGGGTCTCGTCCAGGGCGATGAGGAATTTCAGCTGTTTGATGTCCATCTTCGCTCCGAGCGTGTTTCAGTGGCGCAGGGATTCTAGCGCGTTTGGGCGCAGAGCCAGATTCTGTAGGGATTATCTGGTCATTGGTCGGGCTGGAACCCGGATATTAAGGGCTGGTCTAGTCTTGGGCATCTGGCACTTAAATCCAAGGAGAGCACACCATGAGTATTTTCAGTTTTGTAAAAGAGGCCGGCGAAAAGCTGATCGACCTTTTGACGCCCGGTAATGCCAACGCGAGTGAGCAGTTGAAAGAGCATGTGGCCAAAGTGGGGCTGGGCAATCCGAACGTGCACACCACGGTCGAGGGTGACAAGGTGACGGTGACCGGTGAAGTCGCCACCCAGGAAGAGAAAGAGAAGATTCTGCTGGCATTGGGCAATATCGCCGGCGTGGCCAGTGTGGATGACCAGACCACCTTAGCCGGGCCGGCGGCGGAAGCGGCCCGCTTCGTTGTGGTGAAAAAGGGCGACACCCTGAGTGCGATTGCCAAGGCCGAATACGGCGACGCTAACAAATACAACAAGATCTTCGAGGCCAACAAGCCATTATTGTCTCATCCGGACAAGATCTATCCAGGCCAGACGCTGCGTATTCCCAAGTAATACGAAGACCTGAGTGTGGGAGCGGGCTTGCTCGCGAATGCGGTGGATCAGTCACTCAATATATTGACTGACACCCTGCTTTCGCGAGCAAGCCCGCTCCCACTTTTGATTAGAGTCCGGCAATGAGATCTCGGTAGTCCTCAACTGCTTCGAATTCAGCTGTGTCCTTGGGCCCTTTCTTGCTGTCCGGTTCTCTTACCGCCAACAAATGCCCCACACCAAACGCCCGTGCACTGCGCAAAATCGGCAACGTGTCGTCGATAAACAGGCTGCGCGCCGGGTTAAAAGCGATGTCGGCTTGCAGGGCGTCCCAGAACTGCGGGTCTTCCTTGGCGAACCCGTAATCGTGGGAGCTGATCAACCGCTCGAAATACGGCGCCAGCTCAACGCGCTCCAACTTCAATGACAGCGAATCACGATGGGCGTTGGTGATCAGGATCACGCGCTTGCCGGCTTGCTTGATCGCCGCCAGAAACGTGTCCGCATCCGGGCGCAAGGCGATCAGGTGGGCGGTTTCCAGTTTGAGCTCACGTACCGGGATCGCCAGTTCCCGGCTCCAGAAGTCCAGGCAATACCATTGCAACTGTCCGGCGTTACGCTCGAACAGCGGCAGCAACTCCATTTCGGCCATGGCCCTGCTCACGCCGTGCAGTTCGGCGTAGCGCTGGGGCAGGTGTTCCATCCAGAAATGATTGTCGAAATGCAGGTCGAGCAGGGTGCCGTCCATGTCCAGCAGGACGGTGTCGATGGCGTGCCAGGGCAGAGAGGGCATGGCGGGTTCTCGTATAAGTAAAAATATCCGACACAGACAATCGGAAAAGCCACGGTATAGTAACCCGATCACGCCAAGGAGCCGTTTATGCGCCAGAAACCCACTGTCCTCGCCCGCGAAATCGTCGCCAGTAGCCGTTTGTTCCGCGTGGAGGAAGTGCAATTGCGCTTTTCCAATGGCGTTGAACGGACCTACGAGCGCCTGGTGGGCCGTGGTGCCGGTTACGGTGCGGTGATGATCGTGGCGATGATCGACGCAGACCACGCCGTATTGGTGGAGGAATACTGCGGCGGCACCGACGAATATGAGCTGTCCTTGCCCAAAGGCTTGATCGAGCCCGGTGAGGACGTGCTGGCGGCGGCCAACCGTGAACTCAAGGAAGAGGCGGGTTATGGCGCACGGCAGTTGGAACATATCACCGAGCTTTCGCTGTCACCCGGCTACATGAGCCAGAAGATCCAGGTGGTGCTGGCCACCGACCTCTATGAAGAACGCCTTGAAGGCGATGAGCCCGAGCCGATGCGTGTGGACAGGGTCAACCTGCGCGAGCTGTCGACGCTTGCGCAAAACGAGCAATTCAGCGAAGGCCGCGCACTGGCTGCGTTGTACCTGGTACGAGACCTGCTGACCCAGCGTGGAGCGTTTATCGCATGAGCGAACTGTTTTTAGGCCACCCGTTTATTGCCCCTGTCATCGAACTGGCGCGCCAGGCCGGGGAAGTCATCCTGCCTTACTGGCGTGCCGATGTGGCGGTGACCGCCAAGTCCGATGATTCGCCGGTCACGGCGGCGGACCTGGCGGCCCATCACTTGATCCTGGCCGGCCTGACCGCGCTGGACCCGAGCATTCCGGTACTGTCTGAAGAGGACGCCGATATCGACCAAAGCGTGCGGGCCGGTTGGCAGCGCTGGTGGCTGGTGGATCCGCTGGACGGCACCAAGGAGTTCATTTCCGGCAGCGAGGAGTTCACGGTCAATATCGCCTTGATCGAACAGGGGCATGTGGTGTTTGGCGTGGTGTCGATGCCCACCAGCGGGCGTTGCTATTTTGGCGGCGCGGGCCTGGGGGCGTGGCGCTCCGATGTGAACGAGGCGCCCAGGCAGATTCAGGTACGCGAGGCGCCGGCAGCGGGCGAGTCCTTTACCGTGGTGGCCAGCCGTCGCCATTCCAGCCCCGAGCAGGAGCGGTTACTGGACGGTTTGAGCGCGGGCCTGGGCGCGCTGAAGCTGGCGAATATCGGCAGTTCGTTGAAGTTCTGCCTGCTGGCCGAAGGCAGCGCCGATTGTTATCCGCGCCTGGCGCCGACTTCGCAATGGGACACCGCTGCTGCCCAAGGCGTGCTGGAGGGAGCAGGGGGCGAAGTGTTGGAGTTGAGCGGCGAGCCGTTCAGCTACCCGGCGCGGGCGTCGTTGTTGAACCCGTTCTTTTTGGCGTTGCCGGCCAAGGCTGCATGGCGTGAGCGGTTGTTGAACCTGGCCAGATCCTGAGGTCAGAGCAAACCCCCAGTGGGAGCAGCCAGCTCCCACTGGGGGTTTTTGTTTTGGCTTCTAGCGGTGCAGGACGTACTGGCCGGTAAACGCTACGGCATGCTCCTCACTGCCCTCATTCACAATCCAGGTCTCCAGCGTCAGCCGCGCACGACCATAACGCTTGTAGGTCGCCACAAAGCGCTTCCACACCTTCTCCTCCGGTGCCTGGCATAGCACCGTCGCATCGCGGGTGACGGGCAGCGGGTAGCTGATCTGGCCTTCCTGAATCACGATGTGCCCGTCTTCAATCCCTTCGTCGCGCAGTTGCAGGTGCAGCCAGCCCCACCCGGCCAGTACCGCGCCGCAATAGAGGCTGCCACCGAACATGGTGCTCTTGTGGTTGATATTGGCTTGCAGCGGCAACTGCAATTGCAGTTGGCCGTGCTGCCAGTCGCGCACCTTGAGGCCCATTTCCCGGGTGAGGGGGATGTCGTGGTGCAGGATGGATTCCAGGTAACGGCTGTCGCGGTTCATGGGCGCTCTTGGTCGTCGTCAGTGGTGTGGCTGGCGCTGTCGGCAAAGTTCAGGCCGTGCTTGCGCAGTTTGTCGTGCAGGGTCTTGCGCGGTACGCCCAGCGCTTCGGCAAGGCTGCGCAGGGAGCTGTGGGGGCGGGTCAGTTCGGCGGCGATCAGGCTTTTTTCGAACTGCTCCACCTGTTCGCTCAAACCACCCGGGGTGGAAGTCAGGACGGTTGCACCGGCATTGTCCGGCGAGCTGTCGAGCGCCAATTCCAGGCCCAGGGCAAAACGTTCGGCGGCGTTTTGCAGTTCACGCACATTGCCCGGCCAGCTGTGGCGCAGCAGCAAGGCGCGCTGACCCGGTTGCAGCTCATGCAGCGGCAGGCCGTGGCGGCTGCTGGCTTCGTCGGCGAAGTGCTGGAACAGCATCAGCGCGTCCTCACCGCGCTCGCGCAGCGGCGGTATGCGCAGCGGCGCGACGTTGAGGCGGTAATACAAGTCTGCACGGAAGCGGCCCTGATCGGCGGACTGACGCAGGTCTTCCTTGGTGGCCGCGACGATACGGATATCCAGCGGGATCAACTGATTGCCGCCCAGGCGTTCCACCACCCGCTCCTGCAACAGGCGCAGCAGCTTGACCTGTACATCCAGGCTCATGCTTTCGATTTCATCCAGAAACAGCGTGCCGCCGTTGGCGAACTCGAACTTGCCGATGCGCCGCTTCTGCGCGCCGGTAAACGCGCCGGGCTCGTGGCCGAACAATTCGCTCTCGACCACCGATTCGGCCAGTGCCCCGGCGTTGATCGCCACGAACGGGCCGCTGCGCCGGCTCGACAGATCGTGCAGCGCCCGGGCGACCACCTCTTTGCCGGCGCCGGTCTCGCCGAGGATCAGTACGTCGGCCTTGGTGGCGGCCAGGGCGCCGATCTGCTCGCGCAGACGCAGCATTTGCGGTGAGTGCCCCACCAGTCGCGTGCTCAGTTGCTGGCGGTCGCTGAGGGCCAGGCGCAGGCTGCGGTTGTCCAGCACCAGGCGACGCAAGGCCAGGGCGCGGCGCACGCTGTCGAGCAGGGCATCGCTGGCGAAGGGTTTTTCAAGGAAGTCATAGGCGCCGGCACGCATGGCCTGCACCGCCAGCGGCACATCGCCGTGGCCGGTGATGAGCAACACCGGCAGCTCGGGATCCTGGCCGTGCAGCTCGGCCAGCAATTCCAGGCCGTCCATGCCGGGCATGCGGATATCGCTGACCACCACCCCCGCCCAATCCCGTGACAGGCGCGCGGTGAGGCCGGCGGCTTCGCCCAGCGGCAGGACTTTCAGCCCGGCCAGGTCCAGGGTCTGGCACAGGGCCTGACGCAGGTGTGGATCGTCGTCGATCAACACCACCTGAATCTGGTTATCGATACTCATACACTGCGGTCCTCGGACGGTTGCAGACTGACGCCCGGCGAGCCGGCACGCAGTTTCAGGGTTAACAGTGCGCCGCCTTCCTTGTGGTTGGCGAACAGCAGTTCGCCGCCAAAGGCACGCATCAGGGTGTCACAAATCGCCAGCCCCAACCCCAGGCCCTGAGTGCGGGTCTTGGTGGTGTAGAACGGCTCGCTGGCACGTCCCAGGGCTTCCATGCAGAACCCCGGGCCGTTGTCGCGAATGTACAGGTTGACGCCCTGTTCGGTGGTTTGGGCACTCAACCAGAGTTTGCGCGGCGGGCCTTTTTCGGTGAGGGCGTCGAGGGCGTTGGCCAATAGATTGCCCAGTACCTGGCGCAGGCGGGTTTCACCGGCCTGTACCCACAACGTGGCTTCCGGCAAGTCGCGGATCAGCTCGACTTCCATCGAACGTCGACGCTTGGCCAGCAGCGCCAGTGCATCGTCCAGCGCCGGTTGCAAGGCGACGCTCTCCGGGGCATGACGGTCGCGCCGGGCGAATGCGCGCAGGTGGGCAATGATCGAGGCCATGCGGCCAGTCAGCTCGCTGATCAGCTTGAGGTTGCCACGGGCGTCGCCGGTGCGCTCGTGATCGAGCAGGATCTCGGCGTTTTCCGCGTAGCTGCGAATCGCCGCCAGTGGCTGGTTGAGTTCGTGGCTGATGCTCGCCGACATGGTGCCCAGCGCCGACAGCTTGCCCGCCTGCACCAGGTCGTCCTGGGCGCGCACCAGTTCTTGCTGCGCGTGTTCACGCTCCAGTACTTCCTGTTTGAGTCGCCGGTTGAGGCCTTCCAGGTCGCTGGTGCGTTCGACCACCCGCGCTTCCAGCTCGCGGCGCGCCTTGGCTTCGAACGCGATGCGCTCCAGGTAGTGCCGCCGGCGCTGCATCATCAGGCCCAGCAGCAACATCAGCACCAGCAGTGTCGCGCCACCCACCGCCACCACGGTGCGTACCGGGCGGCTGATCAACGAGCGAGGCGCCAGGATTTCCACGTTCCAGCCGGTCTCGGCGATGGCTGTGGATTGGCGCAACCAGGCCGTGGCGCTCAGGGCCAGTGGCTGCGGGTCGCGGGTCGGGTAAGGCTGGATGGCGATGATGGCCTGGCGTTCTTCGGTGGTCAGCGGTCGCGTGGCGCGGAAGCGCCATTGCGGGCGCGAGGTGAGGATCACCACGCCATTGTGGTCGGTGACCAGCAGCTGTTCCGGAGTGTTGCCCCACAGGCTTTCGGTGTGATCCAGGTCGACCTTGACCACCAGCACGCCGATGATCTTGTCGCCATCACGCACGGCGGCGGCGAAGAAGTAACCGCGCTTGGCCGAGGTGGTGCCCAGGCCGAAAAACCGCCCGAGGCGCCCGGCCATGGCTTCGCTGAAGTAAGGACGGAAGGAAAAATTGCGGCCGACGAAGCTGTCCTGTTTGTCCCAGTTGGAGGCGGCCAGCGTCTTGCCGGTGGTGTCCATCAGGTACATCACTTCCACCCCGGCCTGCGCCGCCACATCCTTGAGCAGCAGGTTGGCGCTGACCAGGTTGGTGCTGACTTGAGGCGCGTCGAGCGCGGTGCGCAGGGCGGGCAGATCGCCGAGGATCTGCGGCAGCACCTCATAGCGGTGCAGGGTGCCCAGCAGGTTGGCGACGTACAGGTCGAGGGTCTGGCGGTTCTGCCCGGCCAGTTCGTTGCGGTAATAGCGCTCGGCCAGATGCTCCAGCGGCCACAGCAGCGGCGCCAGGCACAGTGCCAACAGGGCGAGGCTGCGCCAGCGGGGTCTTCGCGGAAGGGATGGAGTCATGGGAGTCGTGCGCCTGTGGGTACAGGCGCATTATGCCTAGCGCTGCTGTGCAAGGCACTCGCGCAATGCGTCTTGCCACGGCGGCTGGCTGACCTGCCATTGCTGTTGCAGGCGGCTGCAATCGAGGCGCGAGTTCAGCGGGCGCCGCGCGGGCGTCGGGTAGGCGCTGGACGGGATCGCTTCCAGCTCGGCACACGCCTTGCCCTGGGCACGCAAGTGTTCGCCAATGGCCTGGGCAAAACCGAACCATGAGGTCTCGCCCCGGGCTGTGAGGTGGTACACGCCCCATTCGCCGGCTTTGCCAGCCTGCCAGCGCTCGACCAGCGCGCGGGTGCTGTGGGCAATGCTCCCGGCCCAGGTCGGCGCGCCGATCTGGTCGGCAACGATGCGCATGTGCGGTTTTTCCTGTAACAGACGTTGCATGGTCAACAGGAAGTTTTTGCCATGGAGCGAGTAGACCCAACTGGTGCGCAGGATCAGGTATTGGCCGCCGACTGCCGCAATCGCTTGTTCGCCGGCCAGCTTGCTCTGACCGTAGACACCCAGGGGGTTGGGGCTGTCGGCTTCGAGGTAGGGCGCAGGCTTGCTGCCGTCGAACACGTAGTCAGTGGAGTAGTGGATCAGCGGGATGCCCAGCGCCTTGGCCTCTTCGGCCAGCACGCCGGGGGCGATGGCGTTAATGGCAAACGCGGCGTCCGGTTCGCTTTCGGCCTGGTCCACCGCCGTGTGGGCTGCGGCGTTGATGATCAGGCCCGGGCGGTGGGCGCGCACCTGCCGGCGGATCTGGTCGGGGTTGGCCAGGTCGAGCTGGTCACGGCCCAGGACGATGAGTTCGCCCAGGCCCTGGAGGTGTTCTTGCAGCGCCCGGGAGACTTGGCCGTGTTGACCTGTGATGAGGATTTTCATGGGAACAGGTCGGCTTCCATCAAGTGCTTGCCGGCCTGATCCTTCGCGGACAACTGCGGCGGTTCTGTGAGTTCCCAATCGATCGCCAGCGTCGGGTCATTCCACAGAATGCTGCGCTCGGCGCTTGGCTGATAGTAATCAGTGGTTTTGTACAGGAATTCGGCGTGGTCGCTCAGCACCACGAACCCGTGGGCGAAGCCTTCCGGCACCCACAATTGGCGGCGGTTCTGCGCAGACAGCCGAACGCCCACCCACTGGCCGAAGTTCGGCGAGCTGCGACGGATGTCGACGGCCACGTCCAGCACTTCACCGGCGGTAACCCGCACCAGTTTGCCCTGGGTATGTTCAAGCTGGTAATGCAGGCCCCGCAGCACGCCTTTTTGCGAGCGCGAGTGGTTGTCCTGCACGAAATCACGCTTGAGCCCGGTGGCCTCTTCAAAGGCCCGGGCGTTGAAGCTTTCGTAAAAAAAACCGCGTTCGTCGCCGAAGACTTTGGGCTCCAGGATCAGGACGCCGGGCAACGAGGTTTGAACGACATTCACTTGTTCTCTCCCGCCAGCGAATACAGATATTGACCATAACCGGTCTTGCCAAAGTACTTGGCGCGCTCCAGCAGATGATCGCGGTCGATCCAGCCGTTTTCGTAGGCAATTTCTTCAAGGCACGCCACTTTCAGGCCCTGGCGGTGTTCGATGGTCTGCACATAGGTCGACGCTTCCAGCAGGCTGTCGTGGGTGCCGGTGTCGAGCCAGGCAAAGCCCCGGCCAAAGCGTTCCACGTGCAGGTCGCCGCGCTTGAGGTAGGCGTTGTTGACGTCGGTGATTTCCAGCTCGCCACGGGCCGACGGCTTGACCGCCTTGGCGATCCTGATCACATCGTTGTCGTAGAAATACAGGCCGGTCACCGCATAGGGCGATTTGGGCTTGGCCGGTTTTTCTTCGATGGACAGCGCGCGACCGTCCTTGTCGAAGTCGATCACGCCAAAGCGCTCCGGGTCCTTGACCCAGTAACCGAATACGGTCGCGCCCGAAGGGCGTTCAGCGGCGGCGCGCAGTTGGTCGCCGAAGTGTTGGCCGTGAAAGATGTTGTCGCCCAGGATCAGGCACACCGGGTCATCGCCGATAAACGCCTCACCGATCAGGAATGCCTGGGCCAGACCGTCCGGCGATGGCTGCTCGGCGTAGGTGAAGCGCACGCCGAACTGGCTGCCATCGCCCAACAGGTTGCGGTATTGCGGCAAGTCCACAGGCGTGGAAATCACCAGGATGTCCTTGATACCCGCCAGCATCAGCGCCGAGATCGGGTAATAGATCATCGGTTTGTCATACACCGGCAACAGCTGCTTGGACACACCCAGGGTAATAGGGTGCAAACGGGTGCCGGAACCGCCGGCCAGTACGATTCCCTTCATCATGCGATCAAGTCCTTTGGGTCGGTATTGCCGAGTCGTTCACCTTGATAACTGCCGTCCTGGACCCTGCGGCACCATTCCAGGTTATCGAGGTACCACTGCACGGTCTTGCGCAGGCCACTTTCGAAGGTTTCTTCGGGGACCCAGCCCAGTTCGCGTTCGATCTTGCCGGCATCGATCGCGTAACGCTGGTCGTGGCCCGGACGATCCTTGACGAAGGTGATCAGGTCGGTGAATTGCCCGACGCCGGCCGGACGCTTCGGCGCCAGTTCTTCCAGCAGGCCGCAGATGCCGCGCACCACGTCGATGTTCTTTTGCTCGTTGTGGCCGCCGATGTTGTAGGTCTCGCCCACCACGCCTTCAGTCACCACCTTGAGCAGCGCGCGGGCATGGTCTTCGACGAACAGCCAGTCGCGCACCTGCAAACCGTCACCGTAGACCGGCAGCGCCTTGCCTGCCAGGGCATTGAGGATCACCAGCGGAATGAGCTTTTCGGGGAAGTGGAACGGCCCGTAGTTATTCGAGCAATTGGTGAGCAACACCGGCAGCCCGTAGGTGCGATGCCAGGCGCGGACCAGATGGTCGGACGCGGCCTTGCTCGCCGAATAAGGTGAGCTGGGGGCATAGGGCGTGGTTTCGGTGAACAGGTCGTCCACACCGTGCAGGTCGCCATACACCTCATCGGTGGAGATGTGATGGAAGCGGAAAGCGCGGCGGGCCGGTTCGTCCAGCTTGAGCCAGTAGGCGCGGGTGGCCTCCAGCAGGCTGTAGGTGCCGACGATATTGGTCTGGATGAACGCCGACGGGCCGTCGATGGAGCGGTCGACATGGGACTCAGCGGCCAGGTGCATGATCGCGTGGGGCTCGAAGCGCGCCAGCACGGCGCTCACGGTGGCCTGGTCGATGATGTCGGCCTGCACGAACTCATAGCGGCTGTTGGACGCGATGCTGGTCAGCGATTCCAGGTTGCCGGCGTAGGTGAGTTTGTCCAGGTTGAGCACTTCGTGCTCGGTGTGTTGGATCAGGTGGCGGATCAGGGCGGAGCCGATAAATCCAGCGCCGCCAGTGATGAGAATGCGCATGTCGGAGGGCCTTTTCCTTAGACGGACATTGAGCGAATGAAGCATAGCTTGAGTTGTGAAACAGGTCGGTGCAAGCGCGGGATACGCAGGGGGTTGCTTAACCCCCCATAACAATGGCGATATAGACGCCTAAAAAAACAGAGGTCGTCACAATGCTGCTCGCCACGTTGATCCATCGCGCCAGTCTGCCTTGCCCCCAAGTAGGCCCCGACCAGGCGGCACGACTTCTCGAGCAGCACTACGGCCTGACTGGCACTTTGCAGTCATTGGGCAGCCAGCAAGACCTCAATTACAAGGTCGACAGTGCGCGCGGCGCGTTCGTTCTGAAAATCTGCCGGGGCGATTACGCGGTGGTGGAGTTGCAGGCCCAGCACGCAGCGCTCAACAGTCTGCAGGCGGTGCGGGTGCCCAAGGTCGTCAAGGCCTTGAACGGTGAGGAGTTGCTCACGGTCACGGTCGAGGACCAGACCCTGCACCTGCGGGTGCTGGACTATATCGACGGCCAACCCCTGACCCATCTGCCCCACCTGGGGCGCGAGGTAATCGCAGGTTTCGGCGAATTGTGTGGCCGGATGAGCCTGGCCCTGGCCGACTTTACCCACCCGGGCCTGGAGCGCACCTTGCAATGGGACCCGCGCTACGCCCGGGACCTGATCACCCACCTGCTGGCTACCCTGGAAAACCTGCCCCATCGTGCTGCGCTGGAGCAAGTGGCCGGGCAGGTCGAGGCCCGTTTGCAACCATGGGTCGACCATTTGCCCTGGCAGGCCGTGCACATGGACATCACCGATGACAACGTGGTGTGGCAGCGCGATGCCCAGCGCCAATGGCAGCTTCAGGGAGTGATCGATTTTGGCGACCTGGTGCACACCTGGCGCATTGCCGACCTGTCGGTGACCTGCGCGGCGTTGTTGCATCATGCCGAAGGCGACCCTTTTGCGATCCTGCCGGCGATCCAGGCCTTCCATGCGGTCAACCCCTTGCAACGCGCAGAGTTGCAGGCGTTGTGGCCGCTGATCGTCGCCCGTGCGGCGGTGCTGGTGCTCAGCAGCGAACAGCAGCAGCGCCTGGACCCGGATAACACTTACCTGCTGAAAAACGCCGCGCATGAGTGGGAAATCTTCCATGTGGCCACGTCGGTGCCCTTTGAGCTGATGGAAGCGGCGATCCTCGGCTGTGTGGGCGAAACCCTGGCACCGATAGCCAGCGAGGGATTTGCACCCTTGTTGCCGGGGCTGGTAGGGCGCGAGTTTGCGTTGATCGACCTGGGCGTACTCAGCCCGCATTTCGAGGCGGGTAACTGGGAACAGGAAGGCATCGATCAGCGTTTGTTACGGGACGCTGCGGCGATGCACGGCCTGGCGGCAAGTCGCTATGGGCAATACCGTTTGTCGCGCACCCGTCCTGACAGCGCCAGTGAGCCGGAGACGTTCCCCTTGCACGTTGAGTTGCACGTGCCCCAGGGCGCAGTGGTCGAGGCACCATTTGCCGGCACCGTGCACGTAGGGAGTACGGGCGAGCTGCGGGTGCACAGCCGCGAGGCGACGGTGCGTCTATGGGGCGTGTCGGCGTCTGTAAAAGCCGGCGCGGCGGTGCTTAAAGGGCAAGTGATCGGCGCGGTCGAGGGGCCGCTGACCGTGCAGCTGTGCCGCACGGATCTACCGGCGCCGCTCTTTTGCACACCCTCCCGTGCCGTGGCGTGGCAGGCGCTTTGCCCATCGCCTGCCGCGCTGCTGGGGCTGGCGTGTGACGCCGAACCGGAACTGGACCCCGAAGCCTTGCTGGCACGGCGCGACGCCAGCTTCGCCCGCTCGCAGAAGCATTATTACGTCGACCCGCCGCGCATCGAGCGCGGCTGGCGCAACCATCTGATTGATATGCAGGGCCGCTCCTACCTGGACATGCTCAATAACGTGGCGGTGCTGGGGCATGGCCATCCGCGCATGGCGGCGGTGGCGGCGCGGCAGTGGTCGCTGCTCAACACCAACTCGCGCTTTCACTACGCGGCGATTGCCGAGTTTTCCGAACGATTGCTGGCGCTGGCGCCCGACTCCATGGACCGCGTGTTCCTGGTCAACAGCGGCACCGAGGCCAATGACCTGGCGATCCGCCTGGCGTGGGCCTACAGCGGCGGCCGCGACATGTTGAGCGTGCTGGAGGCTTATCACGGTTGGTCGGTAGCGGCGGATGCGGTGTCCACCTCGATCGCCGACAACCCCCAGGCCCTGAGCAGCCGCCCGGACTGGGTGCACCCGGTGACTGCGCCGAATACCTATCGCGGTGAGTTCCGCGGGCCGGACAGCGCGCCGGATTATGTGCGCAGCGTGGAACACAACTTGGCGAAAATCGCCGCGAGCAAGCGTCAGTTGGCCGGTTTCATTTGCGAGCCGGTATACGGCAACGCCGGGGGCATCTCGCTGCCACCGGGCTATTTGCAGCAGGTGTACGGTCTGGTCCGCGCCCAGGGCGGTGTGTGCATCGCCGATGAAGTGCAGGTGGGTTATGGCCGCATGGGGCATTTCTTTTGGGGGTTCGAAGAACAAGGCGTGGTGCCGGATATCATCACCATGGCCAAGGGCATGGGCAATGGCCAGCCGTTGGGCGCGGTGATCACCCGCCGGGAAATCGCCGAGGCGCTGGAGGCCGAGGGGTATTTCTTCTCGTCGTCGGGGGGCAGCCCGGTGAGTTGCCGCATCGGCATGGCTGTGCTGGATGTCATGGAGGAAGAAAAACTGTGGGAAAACGCCCAAGTGGTGGGCGGGCATTTCAAGGCGCGTCTGCAAGCGCTGGTCGATCGACATCCGCTGGCGGGTGCGGTCCATGGTTCTGGCTTTTACCTGGGCCTGGAGCTGGTTCGCGACCGTAACACCCTGGAGCCGGCCACCGAAGAGACCGCGCGCTTGTGTGAGCGCCTGCGGGAGTTGGGCATTTTCATGCAGCCAACGGGTGACTACCTGAACATCCTCAAGATCAAGCCGCCGATGGTCACTTCACGGCGCAGCGTGGATTTCTTTGTCGACATGCTGTCGAAGGTGCTGGATGAGCAGCTCTGATTAATCGATTGTTATCGATTAAAATCTGTCACATTTATCTTTTATGATCTTTTGTTGCTTTTAAAGCCGATTTTTATCCGTTATAAAGTCGGCCTTTACCCCCATTCGGAGTCCTGAACGCCATGACCACCTTGCACAGCACCCCCCGCGCCGATGGCTTTCACATGCCCGCCGAATGGGCGCCACAGACGCAAGCCTGGATGATCTGGCCCGAGCGCCCGGACAACTGGCGCCTCGGCGGCAAGCCAGCGCAAGCCGCTCACGTAGCGGTGGCCAAGGCGATTGCGCGTTTTGAGCCGGTGACCGTGGCGGTGTCCGCCGGCCAGTACGAGAACGCCCGTACCCGCCTGGATGGGCCGAATATCCGTGTGGTGGAAATGTCCAGCGACGATGCCTGGGTGCGGGATACCGGCCCGACGTTCGTGATCAACGACAGCGGTGAAGTGCGTGGCGTGAATTGGGACTTCAACGCCTGGGGCGGTTTTGACGGTGGCCTGTATGCGCCGTGGAACCGCGACTCACAGGTGGGCGGCAAGATCCTCGAGATCGAGCGCGCGCCGCGTTACCGCACCGAAGGGTTCGTGCTGGAGGGCGGTTCGATTCACGTCGACGGTGAAGGCACGCTGATCACCACCGAAGAATGCCTGTTGAACCGCAATCGCAATCCGCATCTGGACCGCGCCGAAATCGAAGCGGTGCTCAGTGCCAACCTGGCGGTGGACAAGATCATCTGGCTGCCGGACGGCCTGTTCAACGATGAAACCGACGGCCATGTGGATAACTTCTGCTGCTACGTGCGCCCGGGTGAAGTGCTGCTGGCCTGGACTGACGACCCGCAAGACCCCAACTATGCGCGCTGCCACGCAGCCATGGACGTGCTGCAAAGCAGCACCGATGCCAAGGGCCGCTCGTTCACAGTGCACAAAATGCCGATTCCTGGCCCGTTGTACGCCACTGAGGAAGAGTGCGCGGGCGTGGACCCGGTGGACGGCAGCCAGGAGCGCAACCCGACGGTGCGTCTGGCCGGTTCCTACGTCAACTTCCTGATCGTCAACGGCGGCATCATTGCGCCAAGTTTCGATGACCCGCTGGACGAGCAAGCCCGGAAAATTCTGCAGGCGCTGTTCCCGCAGCATGAAGTGGTGATGGTGCCGGGCCGCGAACTGTTACTGGGCGGTGGCAATATCCATTGCCTCACCCAACAACAGCCGGCCCCGCACAAAAACTGAGTGCAGTTGTAACAACGTTTTGAAGGTCGCCGGGCGCTAGCGGTTTTCAGCGCTCGAAGCAAGCCCGCAGCCCAGCACGGTTGCGGGCTTTTTTGTGTCCGAATGCCTATAAACACGGGACATTGGCATAGCTCTTGTATCGGTGTTGCCACAGTGTCCCAAGGTGAAGACTGCGCCGTTCTGTCATAAACCTTGAGTAAGTTAGCCGCTCACGCAGTAGGAGAGAGCGCGAAAATGAATGCCGATATCAACCTGATGTACACGCGCACGTTCCACCCCCTGCGGGTTGACGGCGACGCGATCCATGCGCTGGCGCTTTGGTTGAAGGCAAACGGTTCGCGACAGGTCAGGCAAGGCACTGACCTGCGCAGTGTGATGACTGAACGCTACCCGCAAGGGTTGTTCAGTGAGGATGAAGTGCACGCGTTGTGCGAACTGCTGAACTGATGCCTGTAGAAGGCGTGTGAGTCAGAAATTGTAAGTGCCTGTCACCACCAGGTTGCGCGGCTCTCCCGGCTGGATCTGCGCCACGCTGGTTGCCGAGGCGTAGTAGGTCTTGTCGGCGATGTTGTTCAGCGCCGCCCGCACGTCCCAATCCTTGTGCCGGAACCCGGCCAGTGCATCCCAACGACCGTAGCCGGGCAACACCACGGTGTTGAGGCTGTCGGCGTAGCGGTCGCCCACCAGCGTCAGGCCGGTTTCGGCGTACCAACCCATTTCCGGTTTCCAGGTGATGAACAGGCTGGCATTGCGCTTGGCCACGTCACTGATGCGTTTGCCCTCGAAGCCGTTGTTGTCCTTCTCTACTTTGGCGTCCTGTAAGCCGATGCCACCGCGCACCGACCAATTGCCGACGATTTTGCCGGTGGCGGTCAGTTCCACGCCGCGAGAGCGTTGCAAGCCACTGAGCAGGGTGATGGTACGGTCCAGCGGGTCGCTGGTGCGGCGGTTGTAGAGTTCCAGTTCGTACACGGCCAGGGTGGTGCTCAGACGGTCATCCAGCCAGTCGCTCTTGACCCCGATTTCTTTCTGCCTGGTCAGTTCGGGGCTCAGGTCGTTGACGCCGCCCGTGGCGTTGGGGGTGATGCCGATCAGGCCGCCGCCCGCCGGGGAGAAAGTCTTGCTCCACGAGGCATAGAACGAGTGGTTTTCCAGCGGCGTCCAGACCAGGCCGATGCGGGGGCTGGTGCTGTGGCTTTCGACGTCTTGCCGGGCGTTGGTCACCTTATTGGTGGTGTCCACCTCGAAGTTGTCGTAGCGCAGGCCCGCCAGCACTTGCCACTGATCGTTCAGGCGCAGTTGGTCTTGCACGTACAGCGCGCGGCTTTCGACCTCGGTGTGGTTGTTGCTCGACAGGCTCATGCGCCCGGTGTGGCTGAGGTGGCGGTTGGGCCGGTTGAGGTCCAGGCTCGGCACGGCCTGGCCACCCTGGGCGACGGTGGCCGCGGTGTAGAGTTTCGGGTCGCGACGCTGGCTGCCGAGCTCCAGGCCGGTGAGCAGGCGATGTTCCAGGCCGAAGGTGTCGAAACCGCCTTCCAGTTCGACGTTGTTGAACACGTTGCGGGTGTTCAGGTCTTGTTGCCAGCGTTGGCGGGTCACCTGGTGGGTCGCGGCGGTGTAGCCGGTGAGGTAGGTGTTGTCGAAATCGCTATCGAGCTTGAACACGCCGAGGGTATGGCGCAGTTGCCAGTGTTCGTTGAGTTCGTAGGCGAGTCTCGAACGCAGCGACTGGGATTTGTCGTCGATGAAGTCGCGGCTGTCACCGTAGGTGGTGTCTCGGCCCACGTCGGCCGGGCGACCGTTGACACCCGGGATACCCCGGTCTGGCGTGCGGTTGTAGCGGCTGTATTCGTATTGCACCAGCCAGTTCAGGTCCGGGGTGAGCTGCCAGCTCATGGACGGCGCGAACAGTTGGCGATTGCCACTGACGCCATCGCGGAAGCTGTTGTTGTCCTGGTTGCCCATGTTCAGACGCAGGCTGAGGGTGTCGCTCGGGTCGGTGCTCAAGTCGGCGTACAGGCTGCGCAAGTCATCGCTGCCGCCCTGGGCTTCGATGCTCGACTTGTGGCCGGCGACCGGCAGTTTGCTCACGCGGTTGACGATCCCTCCCTGACCGCCTCGCCCGTACAGTACGGCCGCCGGGCCTTTGAGCACTTCAATGCGCTCGATGTTGTGCAGATCGCGCACGTACTGGCTGTCGTCGCGAATCCCGTCCAGGTAGAAGTCATTGCTCGCGTCGAAACCGCGAATACGCAGGCTGTCGAAGCGCGTGTCGGCGCCGCTGCTGACGTTGGGAATACCACTCAACGCCTGGCCCAGGTCATTGGTGCCGTAGGAGCGCAGGCTTTCGGTCTTCACCGAATCGATGGCCTGGGGCACGTAGCGTACCGGCGTTGCCGTGCGGGTGGCTGTGCTGGTTTCCTTGATACGCGGGTCGTCTTCGTCGGCTTCGGCGCTGATTGAGGTTTCGGGCAAGACGGTGGCCGCGCAGGCGAAACCGGCAGACAGCAGTACGGAAAGCCCAAGGGAGATGGGCGTCAGGCGAGGGGCAGGCATGTGAAAATGCATCCAGAAGGTTTGGGAAGAAAATTAGCGCGCGAATGGTAATACTTTGCATTTGCGCGTGTTATCTGTTGCCAAACGTATCTACTTTGAAATGTGTTACGAGATATGTTTTAAACCATGGGTAAGGAAAAATCTTTGTCGTTTTCAGAATGGTCTGGGTACACGACTTAGAATTTTTTCGCCTAAATACAGACGATTCACGAAATTGACACATCGTTCAACGCACGACTAGGATGCGCCCAACGCCTGTGGCTATCCGCCATGACTCTTCCAATAAAAAGGCCTGCGGCCTGCAAAGTCGTCCGCAGGCTTTGTTTTTTCCGGAAGGGATCGACACCAGAAAGCGACATGGAGCCTGGTGTCATAGCGCGTACTCAACCAGTGATAAGGAATACAAAAAAATGTTGAAGCAACGGATGAGTCTGATCGCTCTGGGGATTTTGAGCGCATCGACAGTCATGGCAAACGACCAGGAGCAATCCAAGGGTTTCGTTGATGACAGCCACCTGAACATCGCAGCACGCAACGCTTACATCAGCCGTGACTACAAGAACGGCAGGCAAGACAAAGCCGAATGGGGTCAGGGCTTCATCGGCAAGTTCGAATCCGGCTTCACCCAGGGCACCGTCGGTGTGGGTGTGGACGTGATCGGCCAGTACGCTATCCGTCTGGACGGTGGTAAAGGCCGTGCCGGCGCTGGCGGTATCGACTTCTTCAAACCGGGTAACGGCACTGCCAACAACCCTGGCTCGGCTCCGCACGACCTGGCCAAGGGCGGCGCTGCCGTGAAGTTCCGCGTTTCCAACACCGTTCTCAAGTACGGTGATCAGTTCCCGGCCGTGCCTGTGCTGCAGTACGACAACTCCCGTCTGTTGTCGGAAACCTACACCGGTGCCTCGATCGTTTCCAAAGAGATCGCCGGCCTGCAACTGGACGCCGGTCACTTCACCAAAGAAGCCCGCAAGAGCATGGAAGGCACCGACAGCGGTCGCCTGAAAAGCATCGACTACATCGGCGGCAGCTACAAATTCACCGAAAGCCTGTCTGCTGCGCTGTACGCATCCGACATGCAAGACGTGCTGAAGAAGCAATACGTCAACGTCAACTACGTGCTGGCCCTGCCAGAGAAACAGTCGCTGACCTTTGACTTCAACGGCTACAAAACCAAGCTGGACCGCAGCTTCGCCCTGGAAAACCAAGGTGACGCGGACGCTCGCGACAACAAGATCTGGAGCCTGGGCGCTACCTGGGCCGTCGGCCCGCACAGCTTCACCATCGCTCACCAGCGCAGCACCGGTGACACCGGCTACCTGTACGGCGGCTACCGCAACGCGGGCGGTATCGGCGACGGCGGCAACACCATCCTGCTGGCCAACTCCTACTGGTCCGACTTCAACGGCAAGGACGAGCGTTCGTGGCAAGCCGGCTACGGTATCGACTTCGCTACCTTCGGCGTACCGGGCCTGACCTACAACATCGCCTACGTGCGCGGCACCAACATCGACGACGGTACCAACCGTGGCGACGGCACCGAGCGTGAAATCTGGAACCAGTTCAAGTACGTGGTCCAGAGCGGTCCGGCCAAAGACCTGAGCCTGCGTGCTCGTGCGTCGTGGTTGCGTGTGTCCAACAACGCCAGCAACTACAACGTAGGCGGTAACGAAATCCGTCTGTTCGCCGACTACCCGATCAACGTGTTCTGATTGATCGCGCGTCGCGCCTGAAGCCAGGCACTGAAAGCCCCGACCGGTTCGGGGCTTTTTTATGGGCGAGCGTCAGCCCTCGCGGCTGAGCAGAAGCTTGCGCGCCGCGGACGCGTGCACGTAATCGAGCATCAGCGACAACCCGTCATACGGCTCGATTTTCTGGTTATCGATGCACAGCCGAGCCATCTGCAACAGCACCTGGCGTTTCTTCTTGTTGACCCGCGCATTCGGTACGCCGAAGGGGGTTTTGCGCAGCGTTGGCAGCGGCGCCTCCGGCGTCAGTTCCACGGTGACCCAAATGCCCTGGGCAAATTGCAGGCTCACATCGGCGATGTGCTCGATGGGCAGCGGCTCGGTCAGGTTGGCAAACACAAAATGTTCCGGGGTCAGACGCAGTGCCGTTTGCGGCGCGCGTTTGAATTGGCGCAGCCCCAGCCACAGAAAAATCAACGCGATGCCGGCAATCGCCGCACCCGCCCCGAGGGCCGACAAAGGCGTGCCCTTCAAGCGTTCCGGGGCCAGCCAGGGCTGGGCCATCACCCCCAGGCCGACCAGCACGAAAGGCACCGCCAGCACGGCTTTCACCATGCCGCGCCAGCCGAAACCCTCATGCAGGCTGCGCTCGCCCTGCGCGGACGCAGCCAGGGTCTCCAGCGCTTGAGTGTGCGCCGCATCGGCGGACTCCGACGCGGCAATCAGGTCGCGGGACAACTGCTCGCGCACGGTGTGGGGGGCACTGAAACAGGCGTCGATCTGCGCATTGGCGGTGTGTGTATTGACCGCGCGCGTGGCGATGCGCACGGCATCCTCTACGTGCACGCTTAATGCCTGGAGGCGTTCGCCATTGGACGGGTGGGAATCGGTGGGGTGGGGTTGATGAATCTCCAGTGCTTCAGCCGGAAATTGCAGTACGCAATCCTGCAAAGCGGTGAGCGTGGCATCGGGCAGATCCTCGGCGATGGCCTTCTCACACAGGGCTATCAAGGCCTCTTCCAGGGGGTGATGCAGCACCGTTACCCGCAACAACGCCGACGCCGCCGCTTGCGCGCCCGCTACCCGAGCGCCGGCGGCATCCGCCAGCAGCTCCCGCTCGCGGCTCCAGTGGTTCACTGCGTGATCGAAGCGTTGGATGAAAAACAGACCGAGCATAAAGGCGGGACGCATCAGCCGTGACTGAAGCGCATCGCTGAACAGCATGGTGGTGAACAAGCCATTCAGGCTGCGCTGGATACCGTCGTAGATCGGCAGAAAACGCAGGCTGTATTCGGTGTCGTCCCCGGCGAAGTGCGCGAGTTCATGGCCGATCACCGCATCGACCTCTCCACGATCCAGCAGGCCCAAGTGCAACAACGGCACATGCAGGGTGCGCCCGCGCAGACGGGTTTCGGCGGGCAATACAGTCGCCTCGCTGGAAGTCACGTAAAACCCCTGGGTAAGGCTCACCACGATATGGTCCGGTGCCAATGCCTCCAGCCGACTGGCCAGGCTTCGGACTTGCGCCCATAACCCCGGCGCCTGTTCGGGCGTGACAACCAACCCGAACATCTCGAGCGGCTCGGGCTCGAACATCGTCAGCATGGGTCGCAGCTGTTTGAGCAGCAGCCAGATCGAATACAGGCAGAACGCTGCAATCACCGCCAGCACCGCCATCAGCTTGATTTCGCCACTGCCGAGCCGGCCGATATGCCACAGCGCCAGGCCTTCGTAACTCAACGCCAGTGCCACGGTGGTCGCCATCGCTACCACATGGCTGACCAGCACATAGGGCAGCCATCGGCTGCCCAGGGAAAACACCTGCAACAACTTTTCCCGCGATTGCTGCGCGCGCCGGCCCGCCCACTGGGTGCCGGCCAGCGCCGCCGTGCCAATCAACGCGGCCAGCAGGCCCAGGCCCATCACCCAGGGCGCCAGGCCACGTAATACCTGCTGAACCTGCCGCGCCATGGGCAGTTCGGTCTCGATCTTGTCCAGCCGCGAGAGCGCCACGGTTACGCCGATTTTTTCGTCGCCCACGTCGATCAAGGCGTTGGGGTTGTTCGCCGCTACGGCACGCAATTGGCGTTGGGCGATAGTGACCTTGGCGCTGTAATCGCTGAGCTGCGCGCTGTTCTCGGCCACGCGCTGGTACTCCCAGCCGCCGAGCGCGGTCAACAGCAGCGGGACAATCACCAGCAGGCAGATCAGTTTCAGGGCGTTCATGGGCATCCGTTCACAACGCGAAGTCGTGACGGTTATACCGAAAAAAACCGAGGCTGGGATAGAAAGGAAAGGGCGGGCAGCGCAAGTGCGCTGCCGCCGGGTGCATCAGTTCTGCGGACGCTGTTTGGTGGCGTCCAGCTCGGCTTTTTTGGCCGTGCTGATTTCGGTGATTTTTGCCGACTTCTCAATCGCCATGTTGAACGTGGCTTCCATCTTGGCAATCGCCGAATCGGCGTTGTTGGTGCTGCCAGAGCCGCTGGCTGCGGGCGGCTTGCTGCCGCCGCCGCAGGAAGGAGGAACGCACGACATTGAAGCTCCTTGCATCATGAAGACGCGTGTTGAGGGTTGTGGGGAACACCAGGGGATATTACTTAGCCAGCATCCGAAGCTGCTGTGAAAACTTGTGGAAGCGCCGTGAAACTCATTACATCAAGTTATTAATGAAGTACCTGGCCCCACCTTTTTCACCTTCCAGTGAACTTCTAAATTGGCCTCACCGCCGGGCCATCATCCAGATAGCCGGCCACTGGAGCCACCGCCATGCCTTTTGTCAGCCTGCGCATCACCCGTGATGGCGTTACCCGGGAGCAAAAAGCCCAGGTCATCGCCGAGTTCACCGAAACCCTCGAGCGCGTCCTCAACAAACGCCCGGACCTGACCCACATCGTCATCGAAGAAGTCGACACCGATAACTGGGGCTACGCCGGCATCACCACCACTGAATACCGCAAATCCCAAACCTCTGCCGGAGAAGCATCATGAGTAAAGTCGTCATCATTACCGGCGCTTCCCAAGGCATCGGCGCCGCTGTGGTCCAGGCCTACCGCGCTCTCGACTACCGGGTGGTCGCCACCTCGCGTTCGATCCAGCCGTCCACCGATCCGGACATCCTCACCGTCGCCGGCGACATTGCCGACCCGGCCACCGCCCGGCGCGTGATCCACGAAACCCTGGCCAAATTCGGACGGATCGACAGCCTGATCAACAACGCCGGTATCTTCATCGCCAAGCCCTTCACCGCCTATACCCCGGAGGATTACGCCAACGTCCTGTCGGTGAACCTCAATGGCTTCTTCTATATCACGCAGCTGGCCATTGCCGAGATGGAGAAAAACAACGCCGGGCATATCGTCAACGTCACCACCAGCCTGGTCGACCACGCCATTGACGGCGTGCCATCGGTGCTGGCCAACCTCACCAAGGGCGGGCTCAACTCGGCGACCAAATCACTGGCCATCGAATATGCCAAGCGCGGCATTCGCGTGAACGCGGTGAGCCCGGGGATCATCAAGACGCCGATGCACGGCGAGGAAACCCACGCGGCGCTCGGGCAATTGCACCCGATGGGGCATATGGGGGAAGTAGGCGACATCGCCCAGGCGATCGTTTACCTGGAAACCGCTGGCTTTGTCACCGGAGAAATCCTGCATGTAGACGGCGGCCAAAGCGCCGGCCATTGAACGGCTTGGCCCGGCCCTAACCCGGCCGGATGCTGTCCTCTCGGGGCGAGCGGCCGAAAAAAGCCTTGTAGGCCCGACTGAACGCCGCCTCCGATTCATAGCCAATGGTGAAGCCGATCTCGCCGATGCGGCTGTCGTGTTTCGACAACATCGTTTTCGCCAGCGTCAGCCGCCATTCATTCTGATACCGCAGCGGCGAACGCCCCACCAGGGTGCTGAAGCGGTCGCAGAAGTTGGAGCGCGACATGCCGGCAATATCCGCCAGCGCATCGATGCGCCATTGTTGCCCCGGGGTTTCATGGATGGCCCGCAGCGCACGGGCAATGCGCGCGTCCGACAAGCCACCGAGCCAGCCCGACGCAGCGTTCTGCTGAACCCAGGTGCGCAGAATGCGGATCACCGTGAGGTCGATCAGCCGCGACACCATCAGCGCCCCGCCCGGCTGCGTGTCGTTGGCCTCAAGCAACATGAAATGCAGGATGCCCTCGGCCCAGGCAGCGGCTTCGGTCTTGCGGATATGGATCAAGCGAGGCAACGCAAACAGCATCGCCTGGAAACTGCTCGCATCGAACCAGAACCGGCAGATCACCACCGCCGCCGGCCCGTCGCAGGCCGTGATGCGCATGCCCGAAGGGTCGTGGGGCAGCAGAATCAAATCACCCTGTTCCAGCATCACAGCCGGCTGCTCGGCGCCTTCGAGCTGCAACCGTCCGCTCTGCACCACACAAATGTGCGCGCTCTTCTCATCCAGCCCCAGGCCTTGCCCACTCGCCAACGGCGCGGAATACACCCGATCCCCGGTCAGACGAATCTGCGCCAGCACCTGCGACAGCAGATCGCCCTTGGCCAGACCTTCCAACTGCATTTCCGGATGAATGATCAAGTTTTCGAGGGGATTCATCATGTCTGCGCGACCCCGCTTTCATTAAGCTGACCCCGAATCATAACGCGCCGATGCCACCGAAACGAAACCCTCCAGCATTGGCCGTTCATGCACATCGTCCAATCACGTGGGAAAAATCAAATGTTCGGAATCTCCGCCCTAGGCTGGATACACACACTGGGCAGCCTGCCCGCCATCCCCCTGGCCGCCTACATGTTCATCCGCCACGGCCGCATCGTCCCACGCTCCACCCCGGGGCTGGCCTACCTGGTGTCGATGTTGATCGGCGGCTTCACCGTCTTCCTCGTCGCCAAGCAACCCGTGAGCAACATCATCGGCGTCATCACCCTTGCGCTGCTGCTCGCCGGTTACACCGTCGGCAACCTCACCTGGCTTGGCCGCGCACGGGCATACCTGGAAACCCTCTTCCTGAGCCTGAGCGCGTTCTTCCTGATGGTGCCAACCGTCTCTGAAACCCTGCGCCGCGTGCCCGACGGGCACCCGTTTGTGACCGACCTGAAATCGCCGGTGTTGCTGGGCGCGCAGGGGGTGATTGCGTTGGTGTTGGTGGTGGGAGTGGCGGCGCAGATGGTTTATTTGCGTCGTAGAGGGGGGCGGTTTACGTAAAAAAATTCTCGGGTTTTCCAAACCTTAGAAAGCACAAAGCCCCGTATTGCATCGGACACCACCTGAAATCGTGAGCTAAGCAGGCGCGGCGTCTAAAACAAGCCGAACTTAACGGCGGCGCCAAGGGCAGCTAAGACCAATAGCAATCCGATCGCGCACCGATGCAACCGCACCAATTTGAGTTTGAGCGCTGCGGGCAGGTTCGCGAGATCTTCAGGGCTGAGCTGACCTCTCTTGAGGTGGAAGCCGGGAAACGCAAGAATCCCGGAAATGCCACCGATCAATAGAAGTTTGCCCCAAGGCCCACCCTGCCGTAGTGGGGCCCTGGCCATGATCGCCGGGCTGTTTTTCAGGTGCTCCAGGATCAAATCCATTTTTGTGTAGGCCAGGCGTAGGCAAATACCCATCCAAATATAAATGCCAGCAATGTCTGCGATGCCGACGACCAACAACACTGTGTCCATTGTGCTTAGGCTCATTGGCCTGCCTCGTAGAGCTTTTCGGCGAGTTTCTCTGTCACTGTGCCCCCCACCATCCCCCCAGCGACGGAACCGCCGCCGACCACGACGATGCTGCACGCCAGAGTGCCCGTGCCAGCGGTGGGTACATCGGAACCCGAGGGCTCGGGCATTTGCTCGGTGCAAACCCTACTGTCAGGCCTATCATGAATACCCGTCAGGAACGTCCCCTCCGAACGCTGATTTACTCAGGTTCGGTTACGAATTCGTTTTTAATTTTACTTTTTACGGCAGAGAGTAATGCATGAAAGAAAGGTTGTTCGTCTTTGCCGTGAGCCGCGTGGGAGCATGTATATGCAATTACATCGGCGATTTCAAATAGCTCCGAAGGACATCCCCCAATGTTTGGGGTGGCCTCCAGCACGGTCCCGGTTCCCATATCGATAAAGCCTCTAGCCCAGTAATGAGCTTGGCGAGATTTGTCGCCGAGAAATTTCACTTGGGTGGCGTCCGGCGCTACGAATATATCCATTTGCTCCAGGCTAGGCCCATCGTTCATGCCTGGCCTGCTCGTAAAGCACGTTTGGGCAACTATTCCGAGAATTCCTTTCACATCGAATTTGGCTGGTACTTCGACTCTTCTATCTCCGCCCTCTAGGGTAAAGCTCCCCGCGCTCCAGTCGGGTCTTACTTTTTCTTCAAATGCCAATCCATATTTCACCAGTACGTCGCACTGGTTGATAAGGGTGATTACATTTCGGTAAACGCTCTCAACGTCGCGGTCAGACAAGTGTTGCAGGCCAATCTTTTCGCGAGAGACCTCCAGTCGCAAATCTTTGCAATGAATTTCGACATTTTCAGGAATGTTGAAGCGCTTTTTTATCTCTTTCACACCTCTTATCAAGCGTTTCAGCCGGGTGCGTCGAAAAATGGCAAACCCATAAACAATCGCGCCGTTGAACACGCTATCGTCGCCCACCGCTACAAAGTGGGCAGTAGGACTGTTTCCGGCCTTTGTGCTCTGGATACCCATCTATTAATCCGTCCTGGTAGCGGGTGGAAATAAGGTTGAGGCTTTATGGAGAAGGCTTTGGTTTTTTGACTTCGGAAGGGCGTGGCACATTTTTTTGCATTCACCTTGTCCATACTGCCGGGCTGGGCGTTGAACCTTGGTGTATTCCATTGATGGGCGTCTTTCGTAGGCCCCTGATCGCTTGCGTGTTCAGTTCAGCAGAAAATGCAGATTGGTGCTTGTTACGTGCTTTGTTACGTATGACAGAAAAAACAAAGGCCTGCATCACTGCAAGCCTTTGTTTTTAAATGGTGCCGGCACCAGGAGTCGAACCCGGGACCTACTGATTACAAGTCAGTTGCTCTACCAACTGAGCTATACCGGCGTGTTAGGGCGACGATTATAGCGATTGGCAGGGTTCTGTAAACCCCTGAATTCTGACTATTTTTGCGAGCCTCAAGGTTTTTCGGCGAGCGTGTCTTTTTCCGGTAGGCGAGGGTGGGAATTGTCCTCGCTCTTCAACCTTCCCATCAGCCCGCTCAGGGCGATCCTCGACCGCCCCGGTTGCGCGCTGGTCAGCTGCCTGCCGCGCAGTTGTCTGCGAACTTCTTGTAGTCCAGTACGCGTTTTTCTCCGCTGGAGTCCAGGTAGGTCATGCGGGCGTTGACCACGCCGCAGCCGGCGCTGGCGTCTTGGACGCTCGACAGGACGCGCTGGATGTCCGGCTTGGGTTTGACGTCGGCGTGGGCGTTGAAGGCGAAAGCGGCAAGGCTGATGGCGATGAAGGTGTTCCAGTTCATGGTGGTGTCCTCGTGAGGTTTGGGTTAGCGGTGTGTGGAGCCATTGAACACCTCACAGGTATCCGGTCTGTGTCGGGGCGGCGCGGGTTTTGCTTCGTTGTGTGTTGCTGTCGGGGCGACATACAAACAGATACACAACGCCGATTTTTTAGGCGCATTTGGCCTGACCGCTCGGTCGGTTGTCGCTTGAATCCAATAGAGGTTGTCGTATTCTGTCGCGGAATATGAATCGTCGGTTTAATCGCGGATTCGTGTAGGAAAATTTCCGAGACACTGGGTGGCAACCGATTTTGTGTGGTGGGGTTTGTCAGAAATGTGCCGTTTCTGTCCGTTCGGCCAACTAACCCCACGAAAAAATATCGCAACCCCATGTTCTGGCAGTAAATGGATTTTTCTCGGCTTGCAAGTCATAAAAATGACGTCAAGCCGTTCGTCGAAAAAAATAGAGCGTAAAGCATCAAAATACTGACACTATCAATGTGATATCACAGAATGCGCGCCTTATTTACATAACTATAAAAATTCGAGGTCAGCTCAGCGCTGACCTTTTTATCGCCTTTAAAGCGTGAATCCATGGGTGGGGAGGGGCAGTGAGTGAGTCGAGCTGATGACATTTCAAAACTATTCAACAAGCTGGGTGCCAACCCCAACGGCTACCGCGAGATCGACTTCGTCCACGAATACCTGGAAGAAGACGACGTAGCGGTCCTGGAAAGCCCGAGCGTGGCGGAAGCACCGCCTGCTGTACCCGTGGAGGTTGCACCCGCGCCCGCAGTGTCGCTGGCACCCGTGGAGGCTGTTGTCATAGAGGAGGAACCCACGGTTGCACCTCTGCAACGCCTGCTGGAAGAACTCCACCAGGGTGAAGTCGACCATCTGCAACCGCCCGAAGTGGTGGAGGGGCCGGAAGGCGAAGTTTATTCGGCACGCACCACGCCCCACGTGGTGGTGGTCGTTTCGCTCAAAGGCGGCGTGGGTCGCAGCACCCTGACCGCTGCGATTGCCAGCGGTTTGCAGCGCCAGGGCCGACCTGCGCTGGCCCTGGACCTGGACCCGCAGAACGCCTTGCGCCATCACCTGTGCCTGGGCCTCGATATTCCAGGTGTCGGTGCTACCAGCCTGCTCAACGAAAGCTGGGAGCGCCTGCCCGAGCGCGGTTTTGCCGGTTGCCGCCTGGTGACCTTCGGTAGCACCGACCATGAGCAGCAAAAGAGTCTGAATCGCTGGCTGGGGCAGGATGCCGAGTGGCTGGGCAAGCGATTGGCCGGCCTGAAGCTCAATGGCCAGGACACCGTGGTCATCGACGTGCCTGCCGGCAACACGGTGTACCTCAGCCAGGCGATGTCGGTGGCCGACAGCGTGCTGGTGGTGGTGCAACCGGATGTCGCCTCGTTCGGCGCGCTGGCGCAGATGGACAGCGTGCTTGCACCGTACCTCGCGCGTGAAACCGCGCCGCACATTTATTACGTGATCAACCAGTTGGACGGCGCTCACCGTTTCAGCCTGGACCTGGCCGAGGTGTTCAAGACACGCCTGGGCGATGCCCTGCTGGGGATGGTCCACCGCGATCTGACGTTCAGCGAAGCCCAAGCCTACGGGCGCGACCCCCTCGACCCTACCGTCAACAGTATCGCCTGCCAGGACGTCCACGCCCTGTGCCGAGCCTTGCTCGAACGAATCGACTCGGACCTTCCATGACCGACATTACGTCCTCCCCGCCCTCCGAAGAAGGGCGCGCAGAACAGCGCCTAAATGACGCCCTCGCGCGCTTCAATCGCTGGCCGGCGGCGCTGCGTACGGTACTGGTCGTTGCCAGTTGCGTGCTCGGCGCCTTGTTGTTGGCGAGCATTATCTGCGCGCCGCTGGACCTTTCCAGCCAGTTCCTGTTCGCCGGCGTGTGCTTCCTGGCCGTGCTGGTGCTGCGCAAGATCCCCGGGCGCCTGGCGATCCTCGCGCTGGTGGTGCTGTCGCTCGTGGCCTCGTTGCGCTACATGTTCTGGCGACTGACCTCCACCCTGGGCTTCGAAACCTGGGTCGACATGTTCTTCGGCTACGGCCTGGTCGCCGCCGAGTTCTACGCCATGGTGGTGCTGATCTTCGGCTACGTGCAAACCGCCTGGCCGCTGCGCCGCACGCCGGTGTGGCTCAAGACCGAGCCGGAAGAATGGCCGACGGTCGACGTGTTCATCCCCACCTATAACGAAGCCTTGAGCATCGTGAAGCTGACCATCTTCGCCGCCCAGGCGATGGACTGGCCCAAGGACAAGCTGCGCGTCCACGTGCTGGACGACGGGCGCCGCGATGACTTCCGCGACTTCTGCCGCAAGATCGGCGTGAACTACATCCGTCGCGACAACAACTTCCACGCCAAGGCCGGCAACCTCAACGAAGCGTTGAAGGTCACCGACGGCGAATACGTGGCGCTGTTCGACGCCGACCACGTGCCCACGCGCTCCTTTTTGCAAGTGAGCCTGGGCTGGTTCCTCAAGGACCCGAAGCTGGCGATGCTGCAAACGCCGCACTTCTTCTTTTCCCCGGACCCGTTCGAAAAGAACCTCGACACCTTCCGCGCCGTGCCCAACGAGGGCGAGCTGTTCTACGGCCTGGTGCAGGACGGCAACGACCTGTGGAACGCCACTTTCTTCTGCGGTTCCTGCGCGGTCATTCGTCGCAAGCCGTTGCTGGAAATCGGCGGCGTGGCCGTCGAGACCGTGACCGAAGACGCCCACACCGCGCTCAAGCTCAACCGCCTGGGCTACAACACCGCCTACCTGGCCATTCCGCAAGCCGCGGGCCTGGCCACTGAAAGCCTGTCGCGGCATATCAACCAGCGGATTCGCTGGGCGCGGGGCATGGCGCAGATCTTCCGCACCGACAACCCGTTGCTCGGCAAGGGCCTGAAGTGGGGCCAGCGCATCTGCTACGCCAACGCCATGCTGCACTTCTTCTACGGCTTGCCGCGCCTGGTGTTCCTCACCGCGCCGCTGGCCTACCTGGTATTCGGCGCCGAGATTTTCCACGCCTCGGCGCTGATGATCGTCGCCTACGTGCTGCCGCACCTGGTGCACTCGAGCTTGACCAACTCACGGATCCAGGGGCGTTTCCGGCACTCGTTCTGGAACGAGGTCTACGAGACCGTACTGGCCTGGTACATCCTGCCGCCGGTGCTGGTGGCGCTGATCAACCCCAAGGCCGGTGGCTTCAACGTGACCGACAAGGGCGGCATCATCGACAAGCAGTTCTTCGACTGGAAGCTGGCGCGCCCCTACCTGGTGCTGTTGCTGGTGAACCTGGTGGGCCTGGGGTTCGGCGTGCATCAGTTGGTGTACGGCGAGGAAAACACCGCCGTCACCGTGGCCATCAACATGACCTGGACCCTTTACAACCTGATCATCACCAGCGCCGCCGTGGCCGTGGCTTCGGAGACGCGCCAGGTACGATCCGAGCCGCGGGTGAGCGCCAAGCTGCCGGTGAGTGTGATCTGCGCCGATGGCCGCGTGCTTCACGGCGTCACCCAGGACTTTTCGCAGAACGGCTTCGGCATGATCCTCAACGACGGTGAAGTCGTCGGCCAGGGCGAGCGGGTCAAACTGGTGCTGTCGCGCAACGGCCAGGACAACCTGTTCCAGGCGCGCG
Organism: Pseudomonas sp. SDO524_S393; assembly: GCF_054071875.1. Lineage (NCBI taxonomy): Bacteria > Pseudomonadati > Pseudomonadota > Gammaproteobacteria > Pseudomonadales > Pseudomonadaceae > Pseudomonas > Pseudomonas sp. SDO524_S393. The sequence goes on from NZ_JBSVVZ010000015.1 coordinate 65,029, forward strand.
TGGCGTTCAGCAAAGGCTCGCAGATCGGTGCGCAATTCGAATCCCTGAGCCTGCGCGAGCAGAGCGAGCTGGTGCGCCTGACCTTCTCCCGCGCCGACACCTGGGCGGCCAGTTGGGGTGCCGGTCAGCCGGACACGCCGCTGGCCGCCCTGCGCGAAGTCAGCGGCATCGGCATTGGCGGCTTGTTCACCCTGTGCCGCGCCACCGTTCATGAATTACGTCTGGCTTTGCGCCGCACGCCCTCACAACCGCTTGATACGTTGATGGACAAGCCATGACCCGCACACCTTATTTCGCGCGCGTTCAGTCGCGTGCCGCACTCGCGTTGATGATCGCCTCGCTGCTGGGCCTGAGCCCGCTGCTGCAGGCGGCCGACAAAACGCCGATTGCCCCCGCCGCCGCGCAAGGTGCCGAGGACGGCTACAGCCTGACCCTCAAGCAACTGGGGCGCCGCGACACCATGAACCTGCAAGGGGTGGAGTCGTCCGACAGCGTCAACTTCGACATCCGTGCCGACCAGGTGGTGACCGGCGCACAACTGCTGCTCAACTACAGCTACTCACCGGCGCTGCTGGCGGATCTGTCGCAGATCAACGTGCTGGTCAACGACGAAGTCGCCGCCAGCCTGCCACTGCCCAAGGAAGGCGCGGGCACCGTGCAACAGGCGCTGGTGCAGATTCCGCCGCACCTGATCACCGAATTCAACCGCCTGCGCTTGCAGTTCATCGGTCACTACACCATGTCCTGCGAAGACCCGCTGCACAGCAGCCTGTGGGCCAAAATCAGCAACACCAGCGAGTTGAAAGTGCAGGTGTCGTCGATCCAGCTCAAGGACGATCTGTCGGTACTGCCGCTGCCGTTCTTCGACAAGCGTGACGCGCGCCAGGTCAACCTGCCGTTCGTGTTCGCCTCGGCGCCGGACAACGCCACCCTGGAAGCCGCGGCCACCCTGTCGTCGTGGTTCGGCGCACTGGCCAGCTACCGGGGCGCCACGTTCCCGGCCAGCCTGGGCAGCATTCCCGCCAAGGGCAACGCGATTGTCCTGGTGCTGAGCCCGGACGCTGTCGACGTCAACGGCCTGAAGGTCGAGCAAGCCGCCGGCCCGAGCCTGAAGCTGATCGCCAACCCCAACGACCCCCACGGCAAATTGCTGATCGTGTCGGGCCGTGACGGTGCCGAACTCAAGCGCGCCGCCACCGCTGTGGCGCTGGGCAGCCCGGTACTCGCCGGCAACAGTGTGGTCATCGACAAGCTCGAAAGCCTCGCGCCGCGTCGTCCGTACGATGCGCCGAACTGGGTGCCGAGCGATCGCCCGGTGCGCCTGGGCGAGCTGGTCGACCTGAAAAAACTCAACGTCTCGGGTTACAACCCGGGCCCGATCAGCGTCGACTTCCGCCTGCCGCCAGACCTGTTCAACTGGCGTGAAGAAGGCGTGCCGCTGCACCTCAAATACCGCTACACGCCGCAGCAGGTGTCAACCAATTCATCGCTGCTGGTGGGCCTCGACGACCAGTTCATGAAGACCATGCCACTGCCGTCGATCACCAGCCTGGCCGACGGCAAAAGCCTGCTGACCCTGATGGCCAAGGACAACACCCTGCCGCGCGAAGCCACCACGCTGCTGCCGATCAGCTCGGCGTCGCCCAAGTCCAAATTGCAGTTGCGCTTCATGTTCGACTACATCAAAGAGGGTGAATGCCGCGACATCATCGTCGACAACATGCGCGGCGCGATCGACCCGGATTCGAGCCTGGACATCAGCGGCTACCAGCACTTCATCGCCATGCCCAACCTGGGCGTGTTCAACGATGCCGGCTTCCCGTTCACCCGCCTGGCCGACCTGTCGGAATCCGCGGTGGTGCTGCCCGACAACTTCGGCACCGACGAGTTGAGCGCCTACCTGACCGTGCTCGGTCGTTTCGGCGAGTCCACCGGCTACCCGGCGACTGCCGTGAAAGTGGTGCTGGCCAAGGACGTGCAAAGCGTTGCCAACAAAGACCTGCTGGTGCTGGCGTCGGGCAGCGACCAACCTCTGCTCAAACAGTGGAAAGCGTACCTGCCGGCCAGCGCCGATGGCTCGCAGCACCAGTTCAGGCTGTCGGACCTGCCGCGCTACGTGAGCACCTGGATCAGCCCGGACCCCGAGGCTAATCAGCACGCGGCCAACGCCGCGCTGATCTTCAACAGCCTGAGCACCAGCACCTGGTTCGCCGGTTTCGAGTCGCCGTTGCAGGCCGGGCGCAGCGTGGTGCTGATCGCCAGCAGCAAGCCGGAAGGCCTGAAGGCCGCCACCTCGGTGCTGATCGGCGGGGACGACTACAAGGAATCGATCCAGGGCAGCCTTGCCGTGGTGCAAGGCAAGCAGATCAGTTCGCTGGTGGCTGACCAGCAGTATTACGTCGGCCAACTGGGCCCTTTCAAGTACGTGCAATGGCAGTTGTCGCGGCACCTGGGCTGGATGCTGGTGATCACCTTCGTGGGCCTGGCGATCGTGTCGTGCCTGGTGTACCTGTCGCTGCGTGCCCGTGCAAAACGGCGGTTGGCATGAGGCGTCTGGCCGGCTGGGTCGTGCTGGGCGCCACGCTGTTCGCGGGGGCTGCCCAGGCGCAGACCTGTGACGCGCAATGGCCGCTGTGGCAGAACTACGCCACGCGTTTCGTGCAGGACGACGGGCGTGTGTTGAACTCGTCCAAGAACCCCAGCGAAAGCAATTCCGAAGGGCAGTCCTACGCCATGTTCTTTGCCTTGGTGGGCAACGACCGCGCGCGCTTCGACAAGCTCTGGAGCTGGACCAAGGCCAACATGGCCGGCAACGACCTCACCCACAACCTGTTCGGCTGGTTGTGGGGCAAGACCAAGGACGGCGAGTGGGGCGTGATCGACGCCAACTCGGCCAGCGACGCTGACCTGTGGATCGCCTACGCGCTGCTCGAAGCGGCGCGCGCGTGGAACGTGCCGCAGTACCGCGCCGATGCCCAGTTGATCCTGGCCAATGTGGAAAAGACCCTGATCATCCGCGCGCCGGGCCTGGGCAAGATGCTGCTGCCGGGGCCGGTGGGCTACGCCTACCCGGGCGGCTTGTGGCGCTTCAACCCCAGCTATCAGGTGCTGGCACAACTGCGCCGCTTCCAGAAAGAGCGCCCCAACGGCGGCTGGAATGAAGTGGCCGACAACAACGCCAGGATGCTCGCCGACCCCCACAGCAACCCCCAGGGTTTTGCGGCCAACTGGGTCGGCTACCGCGCCACCAGCGCCACCACCGGTGTGTTCGTGGTCGATCCGTATTCCGACGACCTGGGCAGCTACGACGCGATCCGCACCTACCTGTGGGCCGGCATGACCGCCAAGAGCGACCCTCTGGCGGCGCCGATGCTCAAGGCATTGGGCGGCCTGTCGCGGGCCACGGCAGCATCGGCTAACGGTCTGCCGCCCGAGAAGGTGCATGTGCTGACCGGTGAAGTCGAGAAGAACAACGGCTATTCGCCGCTGGGGTTCTCGGCCTCGGCCATGGTGTTCTTCCAGGCCCGGGGCGAAACCGCCCTGGCCCAATTGCAGAAAAACAAGCTCGACGACGTGCTGGGCAAGGCCATGGCCACGTCCGCGCCGGACAGCGCGCAGCCGCTGTATTACGACTACATGCTCAGCCTGTTCGGCCAGGGTTTTGCCGATCAAAAGTACCGCTTCGAGCAAGACGGTACGGTCAAATTATTCTGGGAGGGCGCATGCGCCGCCACACGCTAGCCCTTGCGATCATGGCCACCCTGGCGTCCAGCGCCGGCTTGGCTGCATCCAATGACCCGCAAACCCTGCTGATCGAGCAGGGTAACTATTGGCAGTCGAAGAAGAACCCCGAGCGGGCTCTGGAAAGCTGGCAGAAACTGTTGAGCCTGAGCCCTGAACAGCCAGATGCCTTGTACGGCATCGGCCTGATCCAGGTGCAGCAACAGCACCCGGAAGAAGCGCAGAAATACCTGGCCCGCTTGCGCGCGATTTCGCCGTTGCCCCGCCAGGCGTTGCAACTCGAGCAGGACATCGCCGTCAACACGCCGACCAACGCCAAGCTGCTGGAGCAGGCCCGTGAGCTGGGCGAGCCGGTGGAAGAGCGCGAAAAGGCCGTGGCGCTGTACCGCCAGATTTTCCAGGGTCGCCAACCGCAAGGGCTGATCGCCCGTGAGTATTACAACGCCCTGGCGTTTACGCCCGGTGGCACCGCTGAAGGTATCGCCGGCTTGCAGCGGGTGACCCGCGAGCGTCCGAACGATTCGATTGCCGCACTGTTTTTGGCGCGCCACCTGGCGCGTAACCCGTCGTCGCGGGTCGAAGGCATTCGTGCCATGGAGCGCCTGACTTCCGACAACGACGTGGGAGGCGCCGCCGATGAAGGCTGGCGCTTCGCGCTGATCTGGCTCGGTGCACCGAACCGCGACCAGGTGCCGCTGTTCCAGCAGTTCCTCGCCAAGCACCCGGACGACAGCGAAATCCGCGCGTTGATGAACAAGGGCATTGCCCAGGGCAAGGGTGACGGCGGCTGGCAGCGCGACCCGAAAATGGTCAAGGCCTTCAAGGCGCTGGACGACGGTGACCTGAAAACCGCCGAGCCGTTGTTGGCGGCGCGTCTGGCGGAAAAGTCCAATGACATCGACGCCCTCGGCGGCATGGGCGTGCTGCGCCAGCAACAGCAGCGCTACAGCGAAGCCGAGAACTACCTGACCCAGGCCACACGCCTGCCCGGCGGCGGCGCCTGGCAAAAAGCCCTGAGCGACGTGCGCTACTGGAACCTGCTGAACCAGGCCCGTGACGCTCAGAATGCCGGCCGCACCAGCCAGGCCCGCGACCTGGCTGCCCAGGCCGAGCGCCTGAACCCCGGCAAGACCGACGCCACCATGGCCCTGGCCGGTTTCCAGGCGCAGGACAACCAGCTCGACGCCTCCGAAGCCAGCTACCGCAAAGTGCTGGCGCGCAACCCCAACGACCCGGATGCCTTGAGCGGCCTGATCGGCGTGTTGTCGCAATCCGGCCGGCCCGATGAAGCCCTGAAGCTGATCGATTCGCTGTCCGCAGCCGACCGTGGCAAGTTCTCCTCGAATGCCAAGATCAAGGCCTTGCGCGCCACCCAGATGGGCAAGCTCGCCGACCAGCGCGGCGACTTGAAAGCCGCACAAGCTGCCTACCAGCAAGCCCTCGACGCCGACCCGGAAAACCCCTGGACACGTTTCGCCCTGGCGCGGGTTTACCTGCGTGACGGGCAAATCCGCAACGCCCGTGCCTTGCTCGATGGCTTGCTCAAAAGCCAGCCCAACCAGCCGGACGCGCTGTACACCAGCACGTTGCTCTCGGTCGAGCTGGACGAGTGGAAAGCGGCGGACGCGACCCTTTCGCGCATTCCGGCTGCCCAGCGCACGTCGGACATGAATGAGCTGGCGAGTGACATCGCCCTGCACAAGCAGACCGATATCGCCATCGAAAGCGCCCGCCGTGGACAGCGCCCCGAAGCGTTGGCGTTGCTCGGTCGCAGCGCCACCCTGGCCGGCAAGAAGCCCGAGCGCCTGGCGGTGCTGGCTTCGGCTTACGTCGAGGTGGGCGCGCCGGAAGAAGGCTTGCAGATCATGCAAGGCGTGCTGGAGAAGACCCCCAACCCGACGCCGGACCAGAAGCTGCTTTACGCCGGCGTGCTGCTCAAGGCCAACCACTACACCGAAGCCGGCGACATCCTGCGCGACCTGCAGGGCCAGCCGCTGACCGACGCCGGGCGTCAGCGCTACGAAGATTTGATCTTCCAGTACCGGGTCAAGCAGGCCGATGCGCTGCGCGAGAAAAATGACCTGGTGGCGGCCTACGACATGCTCTCGCCGGCGCTGGTGCAGCGTCCCCACGACACCTCGGCGATCAGCGTGCTGGCACGCATGTACGCCGACGGCGGTGACGGCAAGAAAGCCATGGCGCTGTACGAGCCGCTGGTGCAGCAGAACCCCAACAACGCCCGCCTGCAACTGGGCCTGGCGGGCATTGCCTTGAAGGGCGGTAACCGCAGCCTGGCCGAATCGGCCACCGACAAGGCGCTGCGCCTGGACCCGACCAGCGCCGAGACGCTGACCGCTGCCGGGCAGATCTACCAGGGGCTGGGCCGCAATGCTGAAGCGGCCGAGTTGCTGCGCCGTGCCCTGGCCATCGAAAACACCCAGCGCGTGCAGGCGCGTTCGGCGCTGGCCGATGCCCAGGGCGTGGCTTACAACCCCTTCGTCGGTCTGCCGGGCCAACGTCGGCAGATCACCGATTTGGCCGTCGACCGCGGGGCTGTGCCGCCGCCCATCGACGCGCCCGCCAATGTGGTCCCGGCGCCGGTGGCCGCGCCGGGCACTGCGATCCCCGCCAACGGTTTTGTCGCGTCGAACAAGTTGAGCGATCCCTTCGTCCCGCCGACCCGCATTGCCGCGCTGGATAACCCGACGTTGAGCCCGGCACGCCGTGCTCTCGATGGCCTGTTGCGGGATCGCAGCGGCTACCTGGTGCAAGGTTTGAGCGTGCGCAGCAACAACGGCGAAAGTGGCCTGAGCCGCATCAGCGATGTGGAAACGCCGTTCGAAGCGCGCATGCCGGTGGGCGATTACAACGTCGCGTTGCGTGCCACCCCGGTGACGTTGAGTTCGGGGGCGGTCAAGGCGCTCTCGGCGGCGCGCTTTGGTGCCGGTGCGGGTGAGGACAGCGCCAAACGTGAAAACGGCGTCGGCCTGGCGGTGGCGGTGGAAGACCCGGCGCAAGGCGTCAAGGCCGACATCGGCGTCAGCCCGGTGGGCTTCACCTATAACACGGTGGTCGGTGGCGTGAGCGTGAACCGACCCTTCACTGAAGGCGGCAACCTGCGCTATGGCGTCAGTGTTTCGCGGCGTCCGGTTACCGACAGCGTGACGTCGTTCGCGGGTTCCAAAGCGCGGATCACCAACGCCGACGGCGAGGTCATCGAGAAGAAGTGGGGCGGCGTCACCGCTAACGGCGGGCGTGCCGAGCTGAGTTATGACGATCAGGAAGTCGGGGCCTACGGCTATGCGTCGTTGCACCAGTTGCTCGGCAATCACGTCGAAGACAATACCCGCATGGAGCTGGGCAGCGGCGTCTACTGGTACCTGCGCAACACGCCGACCGACACCCTCACGGTGGGCGTCAGCGGCATGGCCATGGGCTTCAAGGACAACCAGGGTTTTTACACCTACGGACAGGGCGGCTACTTCAGCCCGCAGCGCTTCTTCTCCCTGGCGGTGCCGGTGCGCTGGGCGCAGAGCTTCGACCGCTTCAGCTACGAGTTGAAAAGCTCGGTGGGCGTGCAGCATATCGCGCAAGATGGCGCCGATTACTTCCCCACCGATCGCATCCTCCAGGACAATGCGCCGACCAAAAAGTACGACAGCAGCAGCAAGACCGGCATCGGCTACAGCCTCAACGCGGCTGCCGAATACCGTCTGACTTCACGTTTTTATCTGGGTGGCGAAGTCGGTGTCGACAACGCCCAGGATTACCGCCAGTACGTCGGCAACGCGTACCTGCGCTACCTGTTTGAAGACCTGAGCGGGCCCATGCCGCTGCCGGTCAGCCCTTACCGTTCCCCGTATTCGAATTGATTGATAGGAGTCATCCATGCCTGTTTCCGCGATTGCCGGCCTGACCCTGCTGGTACTGGGTGAAAGCCACCTGAGCTTTCCCGACCACCTGCTCGACCCGCTGCAAGCCAACCTGACGGCGCAAGGCGCCAAGGTGCACACCATCGGCGCCTGCGGTGCCGGCGCGGCCGACTGGATCGTGCCGAAGAAAGTCGACTGCGGCGCCGAAAACCTGCCCGGCGGCAAGCCCGAGGTGTTCGGCAAGAACGCCATGAGCACCACGCCGGTCAAGGACCTGATCGCCAAGGACAAGCCTGACCTGGTGGTGATCATCATCGGCGACACCATGGCCTCCTACCCGGACCCGCAGTTCCCGAAAGTCTGGGCCTGGAAAAGCGTGACTTCGTTGACCAAGGCGGTCAGCGAAACCGGCACCAAGTGCGTGTGGGTCGGCCCGGCCTGGGGCAAGGTCGGCAGCATGTACAAGAAGGATGACGCGCGCACCAAGCTGATGTCGTCGTTCCTGGCGACCAACGTGGCGCCATGCACTTACATCGACTCGCTGACCTTCTCCAAGCCCGGCGAGTGGATCACCACCGACGGCCAGCACTTCACCATCGACGGTTACCAGAAGTGGGCCAAGGCTATCGGCGGCGCGCTGTCGGCCTTGCCGGCGTCGGCTGTGAAAGGAGCCCAGTGATGAAGCGCATTGCCTTGGGCCTGGTGACTTTGCTCGCCAGTGCCGGCGCGTTCAGTGCCGATATTCCGCTGTACCCTACCGGGCCGGAAAAGGACTCGGCGTTCCTGCGTTTCGCCAACGGCACCCCCAGCGAACTGAAGCTGGTGGCCGAAGGCTCCAAGGCCAGCCTGGTACTGAGCGGCGACAAGCTCGTTTCCGACTACCTGCCGGTGTCCGGCGGCACGGCGCCGATCAAGGGCGTGCTGAGCCAAGGTGGCAAGACCGCTGACCTGGCCGTGACCGTGGCCCCGGGCGAATTCGCCACGGTGATCGCGGTGGCCGATGCCAAGGGCGGCATTCGCCAACTGGTAATTCATGAGCAGCCCGACGACTTCAACGCGCTGAAAGCCTCCCTGGCCTTTGTCAACGCCGACGCCGCGTGCGCCGGCGCCAGCCTGGAAGCCGTGGCGCAAAAGGCCGAGCTGTTCAAGCAGGTGGCCGAAGGTTCGGTGCAGCGCCGCATGATCAACCCGGTGGAGTTGTCGGTGCAGCTCAAGTGCGCCGGTGCGCCAGTCGGCCAGCCGCTGACCTTCAGCCTCAAGGCCGGCGAGCGCTACAGCGTGTTGGCGCTGCCGTCCGCGTCGGGCTCCCGGTTGCTGTTCGCACCTGATTCGCTCGCTAACTGATCGGGCCCGACACCACCATGGTCTTTGCCTCACTCGAATTTCTCACGCTGTTCCTGCCGGCCTTTCTGTTGATCTACGCGCTGGCTCGTCCGAGCTGGCGCAACGTCATCCTGTTGATCGGCAGCTGGTTGTTCTACGGCTGGCTGAGCCCGTTGTTCCTGTTCCTGCACATGGTGTTGACCGTGGTGGCATGGGTCGGCGGCCTGCTGGTGGACCGCTCCCGTGAGGACGGCAAAGGCCGGGTGCGCCTGTTGATCGCGCTGATCGTGTTCAACACGGCGGTGCTGTGTTGGTACAAGTACGCCAACATCGTCGCCGGCACCGTGAGCGAGGTGATCACCTGGTACGGCGCCATGCCGCTGGACTGGCAGCGCGTGGCTTTGCCGGCGGGGTTGTCGTTCATCGTCTTGCAGGCGATTTCCTACCTGGTGGATGTGCACCGTCATACGGTGCCGGTGGAGCGCAGCTTCATCAATTACGCCACGTACATCTCGATGTTCGGTCACTCCATCGCGGGGCCGATCATCCGTTACGACTGGGTCCGCCGCGAGTTGAACCAGCGTTATTTCAACTGGGCGAATTTCTCCCTGGGTGCGCGACGCTTCATGATCGGCATGGGCATGAAAGTGCTGGTGGCCGACACCCTGTCGCCACTGGTGGACATTGCCTTTCACCTGGAAAACCCAAGCCTGGTGGATGCCTGGATCGGTTGCCTGGCGTACTCGTTGCAACTGTTCTTCGACTTCGCCGGCTACAGCGCCATGGCCATCGGCCTCGGCCTGATGCTGGGCTTCCACTTCCCGGAAAACTTCAACCGGCCTTACCTGGCCAGCAGCATCCAGGACTTCTGGCGCCGTTGGCACTTGTCGTTGTCCAGCTGGCTGCGTGACTACCTCTATATCGCTCTGGGCGGTAACCGCGACGGTGTGTGGCGTACCTACCGCAACCTGTTCCTGACCATGGCGATTGCCGGGCTGTGGCACGGCGGCGACAGCTGGAACTACCTGCTGTGGGGTTCGGCCCATGGCGTGGCGCTGTGCGTGGACCGTGCGTGGTCGCGCTCCAGCTTGCCGAGCATTCCGCCGGTGCTGTCGCACGTGCTGACGTTGCTGTTTGTGTGCCTGGCCTGGACCCTGTTTCGCGCACCGGACTTCCATTCGGCGCTGACGATGTACGCCGGCCAGTTCGGCCTGCACGGCATGGGCCTGGGGGACGCGATGGCCGTGGCCCTGCGCCCGGCCCATGGCATGGCGGCGTTGCTGGGGCTGGCGTGCATCATTGCGCCGGTCTGGCAGGCGCGCTGCGAGCAGCGTTTCGGCCATCAAGCGTGGTTCCTGGCGGCGGCCTCGCTGTGGCCGGTGGCCGGGTTCGTGTTGTCGTTCGCGCTGATTGCCAGCCGCGACGCCGTACCGTTTCTGTACTTTCAGTTTTAAGGAAGCCCGACGATGCCCGCCCCTACCGCGCCGACTCCGCCGAGCGAATTGGCCGTTCGTACCAGCCCCCTGGCGGCCTGGGTGCTGGTGCCCTTCCTGGCGGCGGGACTGTTGTCCTGCGCCTGGCTGATGATCAAAGGCCCGATCAGTTTCGTGCCGGCCAAGGTCGACAGTGACATGCTGCTGCATGGCGACGTGACCCACCGTTTCGCCAAGGAGCTGGCCAAGGCGCCGATGGCGATCCAGGCCGCCAACCTGGAGCGGGGCGGCAGCTGGCTGGCGTTCGGCGACACCGGCCCGCGTGTGCGTCGGGGCTGCCCGGGCTGGTTGTTCATCAGCGATGAGCTGCGCATCAACCGCCATGCCGAGGGCAATGCACAGACCAAGGCCCGAGCGGTGATCGATCTGCAAAAACAACTGGGTCAGAAAGGCATCGAGCTGCAAGTGGTGGTGGTGCCGGACAAGAGCCGGATCGCTGCTGCCCGGCGTTGTGGACTGTACCGTCCGGCCATCCTCGACAGCCGAGTGCAGGACTGGACCGCCGCGTTGCAGGCTGCCGGTGTTTCAGCGTTGGACCTGACTGCGACTCTGACGCCACTGGGCGCCGAGGCCTATTTGCGCACTGACACCCACTGGAGCGAAATCGGCGCCAACGCCGGTGCCCAGGCCTTGGCGCAGCGTATTGCGCAGCGCGGTATCAAGGCCACGCCGGAGCAGGCATTCGACATTACCCAGGCGCCGCTCGCCGTGCGCCCGGGTGACCTGGTGCGCCTGGCCGGTCTGGATTGGTTGCCGCCCAAATGGCAACCGCCGGGAGAATCCGTCGCGGCCAGTTCCGCCCATGAAAGCGGTGGAGCCACCAGCAATGCCGATGACCTGTTTGGGGATGCCGGCCTGCCCAATGTGGCGCTGATCGGTACCTCGTTCTCGCGCAACTCGAATTTCGTGGGCTTCCTGCAAAAAGCCCTGCATGCCCCGGTGGGCAACTTCAGCAAGGACGGCGGCGAGTTTTCTGGTGCGGCCAAGGCGTATTTCGAAAGCCCGGCCTTCAAGCAAACCCCGCCCAAGCTGTTGATTTGGGAGATTCCCGAGCGTGATCTGCAAACGCCGTACGACCCGATCACAATGGGTCAGTAAATTGACGATTTGCCGCTTGTCTAAAAAATAGACAGTAATAGCACCAAAATAATGACACTTTGATGTGACTGCCACAGAATGGGGCAACAACGGACGCCTGATAACAAGACCTGCGGTAAGCCTTCTCCTTGCCGACCTTCACGTCTTCAAGCCGCGTCGTGTGGGAGCTCGGGCGATGAGCCTTTCTGATGATCTGTCTATGTTGTTCGGCAAAAACGTCACCTGTGATGCGCGCGGCCTGAACGCCCGGCTGCACTTCTTTGGCAGCATTCCCGTGGACGATGGCACGCCGCTCTCTCACCAGACTGTCAGCGCCAATGAGCATTCACTCGGCACTGCGACCTTGCGTCCCAAAGTCGTGGCGCTGGTGTCGGTCAATGGAGGGGTGGGCCGCAGCACGCTGGTCACGGCCTTGAGCAGTGGCCTGCAACGCCACGGTGAGTCGGTGGTGGCGCTGGACCTGGACCCGCAGAACGCCTTGCGCCATCACTTCGGGATCAACCCCGCGCTGCCCGGTATCGGCCGCACCAGCCTGCAGAATGCCCAATGGGCGCAGATCCGTCAGCCCGGGTTTGCCGGGTGCCAGGTCATGACCTTCGGTGACACCGATATCCAGCAGCAAGAGAGCCTGCAGCGCTGGCTCAAGCAAGAGCCGAACTGGCTCGCGCAGCACTTGTCGGCGCTCGACTTGAGCGAACGCCACACTGTGGTTATCGACACCCCTGCGGGTAACAACGTCTACCTGCATCAAGCCTTGAGCGTGGCCGACGTGGTGCTGGTGATCACCCAGGCCGATGCGGCCTCCCTCGGCACGCTGGATCAGCTGGATGTCTTGCTGGCGCCCCATTTGGCGGGCGAGCGTTCTGCGCGGGTACACTTCGTGATCAACCAGTTGGACGAGGACAACCCGTTCAGCCTGGACATGGTCGAGGCGTTCAAACAGCGCCTGGGCCGTGAGCCTCTGGAAGTGCACCGGGACCTGGCGATCAGCGAGGCGCTGGCGTTTGGCACCGACCCCTTGGACGGGCAGGCGACGAGCTTGGTGCATGACGACATCAACGACCTGTGCCGTTTGCTGAAGGCGCCGAAAAGGCACGCGTAAAGCGCGGTTTATACGCTTAAGGCCAGATGCTTATTCACAATCGGTTGGATGTGGCTGTCACAAAAAAGCCATTTTGTGGAGCCGTTCTCAACACGCCGCAACTGCCTGTTTTGCGGGCGTTTTATTGTGTGAACAAAAAATGACCAGCTTGGCTTTTGGTCTGTAACCGTGATGATTACAGGCCTCGTAAAGAATTCATCAACAGAGTTATCCACAGGGCATTTGTAGGAATTTTCGCCCCTTAATCGCGCTCTGCCAGTACCATCAAGTTGCGCGGGGTCAGCGAGGCATCGCAGAAACTGCCCACTTCCACCTTGTAGCCCCTCTCGATCAGAAACAACGCCCGATCCAGGACCAGCCACACCTCCAGCGGGCGCCGAAACAGCGCCCGTACCAGTTCCAGGTTTCTCACTTCGGCCAGGCGCCGCCAGCCATGGGCCTCCAGTGCGTCCCAATCCTGTTCACCTGTGGATAACCCCTTGAGGTCGGCCAGTTCGCGGCAATAGGCATGAAAGGGTCGGCTCAGCCAACTCGCCGGCAGGGAAGGGGTGGGCAAATAGTCGTCGCAGCCGCGTAACCGGCGTTGCAGGTGATCGAAGCCCAGGCGACGGGCCATGGAGATGTCGCGCTGCTGGCGCACGCGGGCGCCTGCGGTGACGGTTTCACTCAAGGGCAGGCCGAGGTCGTCGAGCGACAACTGCAAGCACGATGCCTGCGCGGCGCGTGACAACGGTTGATAGTGGTCGGCGCGGATCCGGTTGTAGCAGCAGGGCGCCAGCGCCAGTTGTTTACAGCCAGCGGCGCTGGCCTGTTGCAGCAAGCGCACGTGCAAGTCGCCACAGGCGTGCAGGGCCACGGGCGTTTGCGCGGCGCTGATGTCTAGATCGGCCATCACGTCTTGCAGGCGGTGAATGACGGGCAGGTGATGGTGCTCGCTCAAGGCCTGGCCCGAGGCGATCAGGGCCGGATCGTATTCCAGGCAGGTCAGTTGTTGCCCGTCTTGCAGCAGGCGCCGACCCAGGTGGCCTTTGCCGGCGCACCAGTCCAGCCAGTGCGTGGGCGTTTGCGCAAACTGTAGCGCGGCGCCGAAGGCTTCGATCTGTTGCCATTTGCGCCCGGGCACATCGACGTTCAGGCGATGGCGCGCAGGGGCAAGCGGCTGCGTGGGCAACTTATCCACAGCACTGAGCTCGCGCGCTTGCGCGGCCAGCTGTGGAAAAGGCGCGGGTGCCGGCAGTTCATGAGGCTGGTTGTGACAGCTTTCGGCATCTGCCAGCGAACGCTGGTGCAGCCATTGGGCCAGCGCAGGGTGCTGGTTTTCCCAAGGAAGTTGTCGATGGGTAAAGGGCCGTGGTCGCCACAGCCCTTGATGCTCGATCAGAAACGCATCCAGTGCCTGGAAGCGTGCTTCAACGTCCCTGGCAGGCATCGACGCGCAGCCAGCGTTCCAGCAGTTTGAAACCGCGTACCAGGATGTAGGCCATCAACAGGTAGAACAGGCCGGCCGCGAAGAAGATTTCCACCGGCAAGTAAGTGCGGGCAATGATGGTGCGGGCCATGCCGGTCAGTTCGAGCAGCGTCACGGTACTGGCCAGGGCGCTGGCCTTGAGCATCAGGATCACTTCGTTGCTGTAGGCCGGCAGGCCGATGCGCGAAGCCCGGGGCAGGATGATGTAGAACAGCGTCTTGGGTCTGGACATGCCCAGCGCCCGCGCTGCTTCGATTTCACCCGGCGGAATGGCCTGGATCGCGCCGCGCAGGATCTCGGCGATATAGGCTGCGGTGTGCAAGGTCATGGTGGCGGTGGCGCACCAGAACGGGTCTCGCAGGTAGGGCCACAGGGCGCTGCCGCGTATGGCGTCGAACTGCGCCAGGCCGTAGTACACCAGGAACAGTTGCACCAGCAGCGGTGTGCCACGGAAGAAGAAAATGTAGCAGTAGGGCAGCAAGCGCACGTACCACAGGCGTGAGGAGCGGGCGATGCCCAGCGGGATCGCCAGCAGCAAACCGGCGATCACGGCGATGGCCACCAGTTCCAGGGTGAGGGTTGCGCCCTGGGCCAGTTTGGGCAGCCACTTGATGATCACCGCCCAGTTCAGACCCAGGTCGAAATGCGCCAGCCAGCTGTAGTCGCCGCTCATTGGGAGCTCCTTGCAAAGCCGCGGGCGGCGCGTTTTTCCAGGAAGTGCATGCCGGCCATGGCCAGCACGGTAAGGCCCAGGTACATGAAGGCTGCGACCATGAAGAAGGTGAACGGCTGTTTGGTCACGGTCACGCCGATCTGTGCGTGGCGCATGATTTCTTCCAGGCCGATCACCGACACCAGCGCGGTGTCCTTCATCAGGATCATGAACAGATTGCCCAGGCCCGGCAGCGCAATGCGCCACATCTGCGGCATGATCAGCCGCGTGAAAATCCGCAGCTTCGACAGCCCCAGCGCCACACCGGCTTCACGGTGCCCCTTGGGAATGGCGAGGATCGCGCCGCGAAACACTTCCGTGGCGTAGGCGCCAAAGCACAGTCCGAGGGCGATCACCCCGGCGGCAAAAGCACTGAGGGACAGGTCGGGGTTACCGAAGAATTCCCCGAGGGCACGCATCAGGTTGACCGTGCCGAAATAGATCAGCAGCACCCACAGCAATTCGGGAATGCCACGAACGATGGTCGAGTAAGCACCGCCAAGCCATTGCAACGGCTTGTACGGGGACGTCTTGGCCAAGGCGCCGGCAAGGCCGAGCACCAACCCCAGGCACAGGGCCGTGAGCGCCAGTTTGACGGTCATCAGCGCGCCGGCGGCGAGCGCCGGGCCGAATCCGTAGAGATCGAAATTCATGGTGTTTTCATATCGCGGCAGGCATTGCTGAGAGCCGGCGCACTCACGCGAGTGCGCCGGGCAAGTCGCTCAGATCATTCGATGCTGAACGGGAAGTACTTGTCGTTGATCTTCTTGTAGGTGCCGTCTGCCTTGATCTCTGCCAGGGCTTTGTTCAGGCGCTCGCGCAGCGGGTCGCCCTTGCGTACGGCGATGCCGATCTTGTCGCTGTCGACCACCGGATCGCCTTTGAATTCGTAGGCGGAACCGTCCTTGCTCTTGAGCCATTCGTACTGCACGTACTTGTCGGCGAGGATGCCGTCCAGGCGCCCGGAGATCAGGTCGAGGTAGGCGTTTTCCTGGGTGTCGTAAAGCTTGGCTTCAGTATCCGGCAGCTTGTCTTCCAGGTAGGTGCCGGCCAGCGTTGCACGTTGTGCGCCGATGACTTTGCCTTTGAGGTAGGCGGCGTCGGTCTTGAAGTCGGCGGTGGCTTTGGGCGCGATGAATTGCAGCTTGTTGGAGTAGTACGGGTCGGTGAAGTCGACGGCTTGCTTGCGCTCATCGGTGATCGACAACGAGGAGACCAGGAAGTCGAACTTCTTGGCGTTCAGGGCCGGAATGATGCCGTCCCAGTCGGACACATACACTTCGCATTTTTCGACTTTCATCTTGGCGCACAGGGCGTCGCCGATGTCTTTGTCGAAGCCGACGACGTTGCCGCTGGCATCTTTGTTGTTGAACGGCGGGTAAGCCGCTTCGATCCCCATTTTCAAGGTTTCTGCCATGGCCGTGGCGCTGAACGCCATCGAGACGGCCGCGGCCAGAAGGAATTTTTTATAGTTCTGCATGCATGTTGCTCCGTTAGCGGTTGCTGGACATGAATTGTTTGCAGCGCGCCGAAAGCGGGTTTTCAAACACCTGCTGTGGCGATCCTTGCTCTTCGACCAGGCCCTGGTGCAGGAACACCACTTCACTGGAAACCTGACGGGCGAAGCCCATTTCATGGGTGACCAGCAGCATGGTGCGGCCTTCTTCGGCCAGCGCGCGGATCACATTTAGTACTTCCTGGACCATTTCCGGGTCAAGGGCGGAAGTGGGCTCGTCAAACAGGATGACCTTGGGCTGCATCGCCAGGGTGCGTGCGATGGCCGCCCGTTGTTGCTGGCCGCCGGACAATTGCGCCGGGTAGGCATGGCGCTTGTCGGCGATGCCGACCTTGGCCAGCAGGGCTTCGGCCACTTCGATGGCGTCGCGCTTGCTCTGGCCGAGCACACGGCGGGGAGCCTCGATGATGTTGTCGAGGATGCTCATGTGCGGCCACAGGTTAAAGTTTTGAAACACAAAACCGATTTCGCTGCGCAGGCGATTGATCTGCTTGCCGTCGGCGGCCATCAGTTCGCCGTTTTTTGCGGCTTTCAATTTGAGTTCTTCGCCGGCTACCAGGATCTGGCCCTGGTGCGGGTTTTCCAGCAGGTTGATGCAGC
Source organism: Pseudomonas sp. SDO524_S393 (assembly GCF_054071875.1). Classification (NCBI taxonomy): domain Bacteria; kingdom Pseudomonadati; phylum Pseudomonadota; class Gammaproteobacteria; order Pseudomonadales; family Pseudomonadaceae; genus Pseudomonas; species Pseudomonas sp. SDO524_S393. Next base: position 81,954 of record NZ_JBSVVZ010000015.1, read on the forward strand.
GCAGGAACGTGGATTTGCCGGAACCGGAGGAACCCAGGATCGAGATCACATCGCCGTCACGGGCGGTCAGCGAGATACCTTTGAGGACCTCCAGCTCACCATAGCGTTTATGCAAGTTGCGGATTTCCAGCGCGGGCGTGGCCTCGGCCATGGGGGGGCCTCATTGTGTACGTTGCGGTCCTGCTGTTGGGCTGCCTTCCTGGCGAGGCGCCAAGCTAGCATAGCGTTCGGATGACAGCCAACAGCGCTGCGGACGGTAAACGGGCGGTCTGCGGCAGGGTGTCGCATCGGCACAGCAGCGTGTCGCGCCATCAACAACCGAACAACCGTTTGAACCCGAAAAACCGCAGGCTTCGCGTAAAAAAGGGCGCGATGGTGCCAGCTTTGGCCGGGGGTTGGAAGGGTTTACCGGGCAAACGGTGCATATCAGCCCTTTTATGGGGCGTCACGCACTTTTTATGTGTGTTTTTGGTGCGCTCATTCGTCTTGAATGTGGGTCACACGGTAACGCTATAGCGGAATGCCATTAATCTCAATGACTTGCGAGGGTTGTTCAACGGCGCTGCAGCCCGCGTCAATGGAGGCTCTGCAACATTTTGGCGCAATTCTTGCGTAAAAAATAAAGAACGCCCTGTTGGATTCTTTTCACGAGAAAGACTGCAGGCCGGGCGGACCGTTTTCGCAATTCCTCGTAAAGGTGTGTCAATGAGTAGTACGCAAAGCTCCAATGACCTCGAACAGGGGCTCAAACCGCGTCACGTCACCATGCTTTCCATTGCCGGCGTTATTGGTGCCGGCCTGTTTGTCGGCTCCGGCCACGCGATTGCCGCCGCCGGGCCAGCCGTACTGCTGGCGTATGCCGCCGCGGGCACGCTGGTAGTACTGGTGATGCGCATGCTGGCCGAAATGGCCGTGGCCTCGCCGGACACCGGTTCGTTTTCTACTTACGCTGATCGCGCCATCGGGCACTGGGCCGGTTTCACCATCGGCTGGTTGTACTGGTGGTTCTGGGTGTTGGTGATTCCGCTGGAAGCCAACGCCGCTGCAACCATTCTGCACGCCTGGTTCCCGGATATCGCCATTTGGGTCTTCACCCTGGTCATCACCCTGCTGCTGACCGCCACCAACCTGTTCAGCGTCAAGAACTACGGCGAGTTCGAGTTCTGGTTTGCGTTGATCAAGGTCGTTGCCATCGTGGGCTTTGTGATCCTTGGCCTGGCGGCGATCTTTGGCTTCCTGCCGACCAGCCAGGTCAGCGGCGTTTCCCACTTGTTCGACACCCAGGGCTTTATGCCTAACGGCATGGGTGCGGTATTGGCCGCGATCCTGACCACCATGTTTTCGTTCATGGGCACCGAGATCGTCACCATCGCGGCGGCGGAATCGAAGAACCCGGGCCAGCAGATCACCAAGGCCACCAACTCGGTGATCTGGCGTATCGGCTTGTTCTACCTGCTGTCGATCTTCATCGTGGTGTCCCTGGTGCCGTGGAACGATCCGACTCTTGCGGCGGTAGGTTCCTACCAGACCGTGCTGGAGCGCATGGGCATTCCGAATGCCAAGCTGATCGTTGACCTGGTGGTACTGGTCGCCGTGACCAGCTGCCTGAACTCGGCGTTGTACACCGCGTCGCGCATGCTGTTCTCCCTGGGGCGTCGTGGTGATGCACCGGCGGTGTCCAAGCGCACCAATAAAAGCGGCACGCCTTACTGGGCGGTGTTGCTGTCTACGGGCGCAGCGTTCCTGGCGGTATTCGCCAACTATGTGGCACCGGCGGCGGTGTTCGAGTTCCTGCTGGCCAGCTCCGGCGCCATTGCGCTGCTGGTGTACCTGGTGATTGCGGTGTCGCAATTGCGCATGCGGCAGAAACGCACGGCAGCGGGCGAGAAGATTGTCTTCAAGATGTGGCTGTTCCCGGGCCTGACCTACGCGGTGATGGTGTTCATCGTGGGCACGCTGACCGTCATGCTGTTCCAGGAAGCGCACCGGATCGAGATCATTGCGACCGGTATTCTGAGCGTGCTGGTGGTAGTGGCGGGTTTGATCGTGTCGAGCCGTCGCAAGGCTCAGCGCGTGGGGGCTGCGGTTCTCAACTGACGGCAAGCAATCAAAAATGTGGGAGCGGGCAAGTCGAATCGTCGCACCGCCGCTCCCACATTTTGTTTTGCGTCAGTCTGCCGGGTTGGTGAGCGCCTGGGACGCCGCGACGTAATCCGCCTGGAACTCGGGCGATTCGATCCATGCCAGGGCGGCGGGTTCGTCCTCGGTGTCGGTGGCCCACTGGCGGTACTCGATCAGGGCGGCCAGGATAAAGTCGGTGGCTTCCTCCTCACCTTCCTGCTCCAACACCAGCGCCAGCAGCGGGTGGGCCAGGAATGCCGCGCACAGCGCCTGTTGACTGGTCTCGCCGGCCGTGCGCATTTCGACGAACAACTCCGTCAAATCCACCGATTCCAGATCGATACGGCTGTCATCGCCGGCAAAGGCATCCGGTTTAGCCGCGCCGGCACGTTGGGTGCGGTTTTGCTTGGCCTTGGCCTTTGCCCGGTGGGCACGTTTTTGCTGCTTGTTCGGCGAGGCCATGGGCGCACGTCCTTGGGGTCGGGAACTGGGTGGCGTATTGAAGCGCAGGTTGGGCGAAATCCCAAGGAGTTCTAGGCGCGTTCCGTCACGCGGTGCCCGGGTGTGTCCGGTGCCAGCTCGCCGTGTTGAAGCCACGCCAGTGCAATCGGCCACAAGCGATCCTGATAGGCGCTGCGGAAGAAGGCGAAATGCCCGACGTCGTTTTCGCCGATGTCTTCAGGCGCGATGCGCAGGTGCGTGCGTTCGCTGTGCACGAAGTACCCGAGCAAGCGTTCGATGGCCGCGACGGTGCCAAAGGGGTCATCGGTGATGCTGATCGCCAGTACCTGCGCTTTGACATGGCGGAAGGGCAATGTGCCGAGGGCCTTGGCGCTAGGGCGGGTTTCGTAGCGCGGCGTTGGCGTGCTCCAGTCGCGCACCACGCCTGCCGGTGTGTCTTCCAGCCAGCCCATGCGCTTGCCGGGGAAGTAGCCGAGCAGCGCGGTCAGCAGAGGCATCACCACATGCCATTTGCCAACCATCCGCCAGCGTCCGTTCGCCGCATAATCGCGCCAGTAGGCAAACTGCGCGCCCACGGTGACCAGTCGCCGAATCACGGCGCCAGACGCCCCGAGCCCCGCGGCACAGCCACCGAAGCTGTGGCCGACCACATCGATCGGCTGGCCGGGAAACTCCCGCTGCGCGCGCTGCAACATGGCTTCGAAATCCAGCACGCCCCAGTCCGACCACGAGGCTTTGAGCCCGCGCAGCGAACCGTGGCGGGATTCGCCAATGCCGCGGTAGTCGAAGGTGATCACGTCGAGACCGTTGGCGAACAAGTAATCGGCAAAGCGCGCGTAATGACGGCAGCGCACGGACGTGGCGGCGTTGATGATCACCACGGGGCGATTGAGATCGGTGCGGATATGGCGCCAGGTGAAACCGCCAAGCAGGTAGCCGTCGGCGGCGGGCTCCTTGAAGGGCGTGCTCTGGCTGAGCTTGAGCGGGGCGGCAGGTGCCTGCGATGAAGCGTCATTCAGGTTCATTGTTTTTGAGCCTGTCCGGGTTTTTATTTTTGGTAACGGTTGCGCAGTTTGCCAGCACTTGTATCTCTTTCGACAGCTTCACTAACCTTCGTCTCTCTTAAAAAGGCCATATATCCGAGAGGAACGACAGCACACCATGGACCGATTAGACTGGCAGGCATCCTTCAAGGAGGTCTCTATGAGCATCCCACTTTCTCCCATCGTTTCAGAGTTTGAAACAGAAGAGCAGGCTGCCAGCTATGACCGCTGGTTTCGCGCCAAGGTACAGGCTTCGATGGATGACCCTCGACCAAACATTCCGCATGAGCAGGTTATGGCTGAGATGCGCGTTTTGATTGAATCCAAGCGAAAAACGCAAGATGCGGGTTGAGTGGCGACCTGAAGCGCGCGCCGAGCTGAGAGCAATTCTGGAATACATTATTGAGCGCAACGTTGGAGCTGCTCGTGATTTGAATGAATCCATAGAGGCGGCGACAACGGCTCTTCCTGATCACCCCTTCCTCTATCGTGTGGGTCGAATCGCGGGTACTCGAGAGATTGTCGTGCACCCTAACTATCTGGTGGTGTATCGAATTACGGATTGGATTGAAATACTGACCGTGCTGCATGCTCGGCAGGAGTACCCCTGATAACTCGCTGGTTATATCGCTCGACCGTCAACCTCCACATGCATAACCTTGCGCTTTAGCGATCCGATAGAGCCGGCTTATGACCCGCGACACCCTCGAACACAACCAGATCCCGCTCTACTTCATCGTCGTGGCCCTTGCCGCTGCCTTCGGTCTGCTTGCGCCTTCATTGGCGCGCGGCCTCCATGCCTGGATAACCCCTGCCATCGCCGTGCTGATGTACGCGATGTTCCTGCAAATTCCCTTTCTGGACTTGCGCCAGGGCTTGGGCAACAGGCGCTTTCTGTCGGCATTGTTGCTGGCCAATTTCATTCTGGTGCCCTTGCTGGTGTGGGGGCTGACCCTGGGGCTCGTTGAGCGCCCGGCACTGCTGGTGGGGGTGTTGCTGGTATTGCTGACGCCGTGCATCGACTACGTGGTGGTGTTTACCCATATCGGCAAGGGCGACGCGCGGGCGATGCTGGCGGCGACGCCGGTGCTGTTGTTGCTGCAATTGGTGCTGCTGCCGGTGTACCTGGGGCTGATGCTGGGCACGCAGTCGGTGGTGGTGGCGCCAGGGCCTTTTATCGAGGCGTTCCTGCTGTTGATTGTGCTGCCGATGGTGGTGGCGGTGCTCACTGCGTCGCTGACGCCCCGATTGAAACTGATCCGGGCCTGGAGCAATGCCTGGGCCTGGTTGCCGGTGCCGGCCATGGCATGGGTGTTGTTTGTGGTGATCGCGTCGCAGATCACCTCGGTGGTGCGTGATATCGAGTGGTTGTTGCCGGCGATCCCGGTCTACCTGGGGTTCCTGGTGCTGGCGCCGTTGCTGGGGGTGCTGGCCGCACGCGTGTTTGCGTTGCCGGCGGCGACGGCACGGGCGGTGACGTTCAGCGCGTCGACCCGTAACTCACTGGTGGTGCTGCCCCTGGCGCTGGCCTTGCCCGAGGATGTGCGTGGGCTGGCGGCGGCGGCGGTGATCCTGCAAACCCTTATCGAGCTGGTTGGCGAGTTGATCTACATTCGCCTGGTTCCGGCGTGGGTATGGCCCGCAGGTCGCTAAGCGCGGGAATGTTCAGGTCTGTTCAGGCGCTATTCAGCAGTGCAGTCGGCACCATAAGGCGGCGCCCTCTACCTGACAGGTCAACCGATGGATCACCGCAACCGTTTCCGCCTGGAGTCCCTGGGCATTTTCCTGATGGCTTTGCTGTTGTTCACCCTGGGCATCTGGGATCAGCAGCCCCAGGGGTTTGACGGGCGCTGGGCGTTGTTCCTGCAAGAAATGTTTCGTCATGGCGCGAGTCTTTTCCCTACCACCTACGGCCAGCCGTACGCGGACTACCCGGGCACCGCGACCTTCTTCAGTTTTGTCTTTGCCCGCCTGTTTGGCGCCCCCAACCATCTGGCCAATGTGCTGCCGACAGCATTGGCGTCGGCTGGGGTGGTTGCCGTGATCTACCGTCTGCTGGTCGCGTCCGGCCGCCAGTGGGCACTGCTCACGGTGCTGCTGACCTTGCTCACCACTCAACTGCTTGAGAAGTCCCGTTCGGTCTGCCTCGATCAAATGGTGGCGCTGCTGTGTGTGGGAGCGTTCTACCTGCTGCACAGCGGCGAACGATTGCAGTCGCGGTGGCGACGGTTCGCGGTGTTCCCGCTGTTCCTGCTGGGTTTTGCGATTCGTGGGCCGCTGGGCCTGGTTGAGGTGTGTGGCGTGGTGTGCGTGTACTGGGCGTTGGCGCGCCCGGGTGAGCGAGTCAAACAGGTGCTGATTCACGGCACTGCCGGCCTGCTGCTGTTGGCTGCCGGCTGGTGGTTGTTGATGAAGCTGGCACGGATCAGCGGTGGCGAGGCCTTTGCCGATGAGGTGTTCAGGATGCAGGTAAGCGGGCGCCTGGATGAGATTGGCGAGCCGTTCTATTTCTACTTCAAGCTCAGCTTGTATCGCTATTTCCCTGTGGTGCCTTTGGCGTTGGCGACGCTGGTGGCGTTACGTCAACGCTGGCCGCAACGGCTGGATGACGCCGACACCCAGTTGGTGGTGCGGCTCGGCGCTTGTGGCCTGATGATTTTGCTCGGGTTGTCGGTGCCGCACTTCAAGCGGGCCTACTACATCTTGCCCATGGTGCCGATGTTTGCCGCTGTCGCGGCCTATGGGCTGCTTCAGGCGCAGGGTTGGCTTGTGGGTGCGCGCCGGGCCTACACAGGGCTTGTCTTGGCGCTGCCTGCGTTGTGTGTGCTGGTTGTATTTATTTGCCAGCACCGTTGGCAGAAGCACGGTTATTGGCCGGATGTGTCGTTGCCACTATTGCTGGGCGCGTTGATTGTGCTCCAGGCGGGTGCGCTCATCGCTTGGCGCCGGGCAGCGCGATTGGTGTGGCTCAGCCTGATCGCGCTGGCGGCGCAATGGTTGCTGTTGGTTGCGGTGGTGGAGCCGGCCAAGGACTTGCAATTCGATACGCGGCAGTTTGTAGGGCGGGTGGAAGCGCTGCGAGCGACGCAACCAGGTCCCCTGGTGTTTGTCGATTTGGGTCGGGATACCTGGGCGGTGCGTTACATGATGAATCTGGATCATGACGAGCAGCCGCTGTTTGTCGGACGCAATGAGGTCGAGCGTTTGAATGCGCTGCCTCGACCGTGTTGGGTGATTGTGGCGCACAAAGGGGCTGCGCTGCTGCAAGGCACATCGCTGGAGCATCTGCCTCCGACGTTCGAGGGGCGTTTGAATGACAACCCGCTGAAGGTGTTTTTGCTCAAGTGATGGGGGCGGCCGTTGGCGTGATCGCTTTGACTCAGACAGCAAAAAGCCCGCATGCAGCGGGCTTTTTGTGGTGGATGCGACCTTGAGTCAGGCAGCTTCCAGTACCGGAATCTGTATACCGACCTTTGCCGAGGCGAAGTTGAGGTCGCCGCTGGCAATCGACTGAGCCTTGAAGCCCTGGCCGATCAGGTCCTTGATGTAGAAGGAGTTGTACAGGAAGGCAAAGACGATGTTGCTCAGGCCCATGGTGATCATGGCGATCACGAACTGGATCAGGCCGTATTTCAGGTCGCCACGGAACAGCGCCGGGAAGCAGCCGAAAAAGAACGTCGTCCAGGAAAACCCGACAGGAGCTTCCTTCATCGCGCCCGTGTTCGGGTTTTTGAAAATGATCGATGTGTATGCCATTTACTTCTCCATGTGCCCTAGGGGATAAGCACTGCGCTGGGCGGCGTAATGCCCGTGGTATTGCGATAAAGGGGTGCGGCTCGACGATGTTTCAGGTCGAAGAAATCTTCGTTGGCCATGCTCGCGATCTTGTTGAGTGGCAACGCAAGTGTGGTGCTGTGAGGAGGGTGGAGCGCGGGGGATGTGGCCCGTCTTGTCGCCTGCTCGGGTAGTGAATGGCAGGGCTGACGGATGACGGAGAAGGATGCATCCATATCCTGTGATTCGCCGGCCTTGGCATATTTTGAATCATATCATAACGCTACTAGCGTACGGCATGACGAAGTGGCTCGAATCGCAGGCAATAAAAAACCCGCACCAGGCGGGTTTTTTGTGTTTCGGATGGTATTGGCACCACCTGAAACTTAATAGTGGTGCCCAGAGACGGAATCGAACCGCCGACACGGGGATTTTCAATCCCCTGCTCTACCGACTGAGCTATCTGGGCAACGGGGCGCATTAAACGGGTTTTTCAGGGGGGCGTCAAGCAAGTTTTCGAAAAATATTTAATTATTACCGTCGCTTACGTTCCGACCCCGGATTTTGATCAGTTATTGAGCAGGTGGCACGTAGCCGTCTGCCTTGGCGTATTCCTCGCCTGAAAAGAACTTGTCCATTTCGCCTTGCAGGTATTTGCGGTCTTCGGCGTTCATCATGTTCAGGCGTTTTTCGTTGATCAGCAGGGTCTGGTGTTTCTGCCAGTCGGCCCAGGCCTGGGCGGAGACGTGGTCAAACACGTCCTGACCCTTGGCGCCCGGGTACGGAGGGCGTTCCAGGCCGGGCAATTCTTCTTTGTACTTGCGGCACATTACGGTGCGGGTCATGACGACTCTCCTGCATTCAATACGTCGGCCGCGCGCTTCAGCAGTTTCTTCACCGGGGCGGCAAGGCCCAGGCGCGGCGGGGTGGCGAGGTTATACCAGAGCCAGTCGGCCTCGGCCACGTGATGGACGGATTCCTCGACCTGCACCAGCCAGGGCTCGATGGCCAGCTGGAAGTGGCTGAAGGTGTGGACAAGCCCTGGCAGTGCCTGTTGCTTGCCCAGTTCCAATCCATGCTGATGGGCGAGGTGGTCCAGGTCTTCAAGGTCATCCAGCTCCGGCAAACTCCACAGACCACCCCATAGCCCGGTGGATGGGCGACGGTAAAGCAGAATCGCCCCTTCGGTGTTGGCCAGCAAAGGCATCAGCGTGCGCTTCTGTGGGAGGGCCTTGCGCGGTTTGGGGATCGGGTAGCGTGTCTCCAGGCCCAGCATATGGGCTTCGCAGCCCTTCTCCAGCGGGCATAGCAGGCAGCTGGGCTTGCTGCGGGTGCAGAGCGTGGCGCCCATGTCCATCATCGCCTGGGTGTAGGCATTGACGCGATCGTGGGGTGTGAAACGCTCTGCGGTGGCCCACAGCTGTTTGGCCACCTTGGGTTCGCCCGGGTAGCCCTCCTGCGCGGTAAAGCGCGCCAGCACGCGCTTGACGTTGCCGTCGAGGATCGGCGCGCGCAGGCCCATGCTCAGGCTGGCAATCGCGCCGGCGGTGGACAGGCCGATGCCCGGCAGTTCGGTGAGCTTTTCGACATCCCTGGGAAACTCGCCGCCGTACTCGGCCACGACGATCTTCGCGGTCTTCTGCAGGTTGCGCGCCCGGGTGTAGTAACCCAGGCCGGTCCACAGGTGCAGCACTTCATCTTCCGGCGCTGCCGCCAGGGCTTCGACCGTTGGCAGGGCGGCCATGAAGCGGTCGAAGTAATTGAGCACCGTGCTCACCTGGGTCTGTTGCAGCATGATTTCCGAGACCCACACCCGATACGGCGTGATGCTCTGCTGCCAGGGAAGATCGTGGCGGCCGTGGCGGTCGTACCAGTCCAGCACCGCCGTTGAAAACTGCTCGTTTCTCATCGTTTGAACAGGCCCTTCAGAGCGTCTTTGAGCTGCGGGTTGACCTTGTCGAGCTTCTCTTCAAGCTTCTCGCCCAACCTGTTGCCGGCGGCCTTGATGGCCACCTGGCTCAAGCCGTCCTTGTCCAGGCGGCAGGCTTTGGCACCCAGTTCCAGCGGGCCACGGCAGCGCAGCGGCACCTCGATGCCCTGGAAGTTGGAGCCCACTTCACAGGCCGGGTCCGGCACTTCGCGCTGGTCGCCTTCGACGATGATGCCGACGCGGTAGTCCATGCCCAGCACGCGCAGGTCGATGTCACCGTTGCCGTTGACCGTCAGGCCCGGGATACGCACTTTGAGGTCGGGGTTGTTGGCCACGCCATTGCGGAATGTCAGGTTGCCCTTCAACTCCTGGAATGGCGTGTCCTTGCCACGCTGTTCACCGTTCAGCGTCTTGCGGTTGAGCAGGGCGATGCCGGTGCACAATTGTTGTTCAAGGTTGGCGTTGAGCAGCACGCCGTTGTTGATCACAAAGCTGGCGGTACCGTTGAGGCTGTCGATCAGCGCTTTCTGGCTGTTGCCGCGCCCGCTGAGGTTGCTGTCGAGGGTGATCTGGCCCTTGACCGGCGGGTTTTGCCCTTGAGCCTGGAGAATGCGCTCCACCGGTACCTGTTTGATACGGCTTTGCAGGGCCAGCACCGGGATGTCCTGGCGCACATCGAGTGTGCCGTTGGCCTGGAACGTACCGTTGTAGAGGCCGCCGCTCAAGGTGTCGAGCTTGAGCTGGCCGTCGACACCGGAAGCTTTCAGCGCTGCGTTCTGGATCGGCAGCTTGCTCAGGGTCAGTTGGTCGAAGGCGAGGTCGGCATTCACATCCAGCTCGCGCAGACGGGTCAGTGGCAGCAGTTTGTCGGTGCTCCAGGCGCCTTTGGTCGGTGCGTCCGGCAAGGGCGTGGTGCCACCGGCGGCCATGGCGCCGGCTTCGCTGTTCTGCACTTCGGCCTGGCGCGCGGCGGCGGCGCCCTTGGCGGATTCGGATTTGGCCGGCAAGTAGTTGTCGGCGTTGAAGTTGTCGCCCTTGAGTTGTACGCGCAGGGACTGCCTGGCGAAATCGTCCACGGCCACGCGTCCGGTGAAGGTGCTGCCGTCGAGTTTCAGGTTCAGGTCTTCCAGTGCCACGCTGGTAGGCGTGCCTTGCAGGCGGCTGACCAGCTCAACCTTGCTCAGGCTGCCCATGGCCATTGGCGGCAAGGGATGACCGACGCTGTCGAGGAACTTGGTCAGGTCGAACTGGGCGATGGACAAGGCACCGTTGAACTGCGGGGTCTTGTCCAGGTTGTTGACCTTCAGTTCACCCAGGGCGCGCAACTGGTTGGCCGAAAGCTTCAGGTTGGTCCATTCGGCGATATTGGCCGCCAGGTCCACCAGCAACTGGCCCTGGGTGGAGAAGGTCACGGTTTTGTCCAGCAGCGGCTCACCCGTGGCTTCGCCGGTGATGCGCATGTCTTCGAGCTGGTAGCGCTTGATCGCGCGTTGAATGCGCAGGTTGCCGTTGAGTTCGGTCTTGACGCGCATCACCGGCTGGTTGCTGCCGAAGAATGCGGTGAGCTTCACCGGAATGCTCGCGCCTTCATGCACGGCGCCGGCACTCAATTGGATGCTTTCGGCGCTGAACTGCTTGCCGGTCTGCTCGTCGTTGTATTCGACCCGCGCGTTGTTGACGGTCAGGCTGTCGATGTCCAGGCGAATCGGCTGCGGCGGTTTCTCTGGCTTGGGCTCGGTTGCAGGCTCGGCGGGCGTGGCCGCTGGAGTGCCGCTGGTGGTCGGTACGGTGGCTGTCTTGCCGATGTCTTCCCAGTTGCCATGGCCGTGCTTGTCCCGGTTCAGGCGCAGGTTGAGGCCTTCGACACGCACATCGCTCATCTGCACTTCGCGGCGCAACAGCGGCAGTACGCGTACCGACAGGCCAAGCATCTGCAGGTCGGCGAACGGTTGCGTCGGGTTGGTCAGGGTCGCCACGCTGGCTTCGTGCAGTTCGAGGCCGAGCCAGGGGAAGAGGCTCCAGCCGATGTCGCCATTGAGCGTCAGCTCGATGTGGGCCTTGTCGCGGGCAATCTGGCGAATCTCGTCTTTATAGTCGTTGGGATCGAAGAGGTGGGTCAGGGCGAAGCCCAGGGCCACAATGATCAGCAACAGCCCGAGAAGTACCAGACCCAGGATTTTGCCGAACGCTTTCATGGGCGAGTCCTTGTATGTCGAATTCAAAATTTAGCCGCAGAGTATAACGTCCGACGGCCAGCGTCAGTTCACGGATCGTTACAACGTATCTAACCCTGGCAAAACGGGTTTTTGGCGCCAAACAAACAGATTTCCGGAAAAAGGTGATATCAGTTTGGTTTTTCTGTCATCCACAGGTGCTAATCTCTGCACGTTCGTCTGTCGTCTGCGACACAGCGTCGCGCCTAACAAGGAGCTTTACTCAACAACAACAGCCAACGCTTTGCGTGAAAGGCTGAGGGAGAGAGCGCCTGACGGACAAATACCAATAACTGGGGGAAACACTAATGAGCACTAGCTCCGCGGCCGCTCATACTGCCGCACAGCCTGCGTTCCTGTCCAAGGAGCGCATTATCGCCAAGCCAGGGTTCAACCGCTGGCTGGTTCCGCCGGCCGCGTTGGCCATCCACCTCTGCATCGGCATGGCCTACGGTTTCTCCGTGTTCTGGCTGCCATTGTCCAAGGCGCTGGGGATTACCGCACCGGTCGCCTGCGCGCCGGACATGAGCTTCATCGCTCAGGTTTTCTCGTCCCAATGCGACTGGCCTATTTCCATGCTGGGCTGGATCTACACCCTGTTCTTCATCTTCCTGGGCTGCTCGGCAGCGATCTGGGGCGGCTGGCTGGAACATGCCGGGCCACGCAAGGCAGGCGTTGTGTCGGCACTGTGCTGGTGTGGCGGCCTGCTGATCTCGGCGCTGGGTATTTATACCCACCAGATCTGGCTGATGTGGATCGGTTCCGGCGTCATTGGCGGTATCGGCCTGGGCCTGGGCTACATTTCGCCTGTGTCGACCTTGATCAAGTGGTTCCCGGACAAGCGCGGCATGGCTACCGGCATGGCGATCATGGGCTTCGGCGGCGGCGCGATGGTGGGTGCACCCCTGGCCGCAGCGCTGATGGGGCACTTCGCCTCGCCGACCAGCGTGGGCGTGTGGCAGAGCTTCCTGGTAATGGCGGCGATCTACTTCGTGTTCATGATCGGTGGTGCGTTGTCGTACCGCGTTCCGCCGACCGGCTGGAAGCCTGAAGGCTGGACCGCGCCGGCGAAGAAAGCCAGCAATGCGATGATCACCCACCGTCACGTTCACGTGAATGTGGCGTGGAAAACCCCACAGTTCCGCCTGGTGTGGCTGGTGCTGTGCCTGAACGTTTCTGCCGGTATCGGTATCCTCGGCATGGCTTCGCCGCTGCTGCAGGAAGTGTTCGGCGGCAAGTTGCTGGGCGTCGATGTGCCGTTCGGTCAACTCAATGCTGGCCAACTGGCCTCCATCGCGGCCATCGCGGCAGGTTTCACCGGTCTGTTGAGCCTGTTCAACATCGGTGGCCGGTTCTTCTGGGCGTCGTTCTCCGACTACCTGGGCCGTAAAAATACCTACTTCGTATTCTTCGCCCTGGGTTTTGCCCTGTACGCGCTGATTCCGAACCTGGGTCACCTGGGCAACGTGGCGCTGTTCGTGGCCGCGTTCTGCGTCATCCTGTCGATGTACGGCGGTGGCTTTGCAACCGTGCCTGCGTACCTGGCCGACCTGTTCGGCACCCAGATGGTCGGCGCAATCCACGGTCGTCTGCTGACCGCCTGGGCGGCGGCGGGCGTATTGGGCCCGGTATTGGTGAACTACATCCGTGAGTACCAGTTGAGCATCGGCGTTGAACGCGCTGCGGCCTACGACATCACGCTGTACATCCTCGCCGGCCTGCTGGTGCTGGGTTTCATCTGCAACCTGCTGGTGCGCCCAGTGGCCGACAAGTACTTCATGACCGACGCCGAACTGGCCGCCGAACAGGCGCTGGGCCATGACAAAGGCGCTGATGCCACCACTTCTCTGGAGTGGAAAGCGGCCCCTGGCACCGTACCAATGGCGATCGCCGCCTGGCTGGTGGTGGGCATTCCGTTGGCATGGGGTGTGTGGGTGACCCTGCAGAAAACTGCGGTACTGTTCCACTAACCCTGTGGGAGCGGGCTTGTGTGGGGGAGGGGGGGTTTGCGAGCGGTTTTGGGTGGGTCCCCCCCCTCTCTTTCCCCCCCCCCCCCCCCCCCCC